>JAADFS010000060.1 GCA_013152795.1 Deferribacteres bacterium | reverse complement strand
TCGTTCAGATTTCACGGTTCGACCGGTTCAAGGACCCCCTCGGCGTGATAAAGGCATACAAGCAGGTGCGCCAGAATTTCGACTGCCAGCTCGTGCTCGCCGGCGGAAGTGCCACGGACGACCCTGAAGGGCCGCGGGTACGCGCCGAGGTCGAGGAGGCTGCTGCAGGAGACTCCGACATCTTTGTCCTTTCCAGTCCCTCTGACCTTGAGGTCAACGCCCTGCAGCGTGCTGCAACCGTAATTCTTCAGAAATCCGTACGGGAGGGGTTCGGTCTTACGGTTACGGAGGCAATGTGGAAGGGAAAGCCTGTGATCGGCGGGGCAGTAGGCGGTATCACCTCGCAGATCGTCCATGGCGTGACAGGGTTTCTTGTTCATTCACCGGACGGCGCGGCCTTCCGCCTGCGTTATCTGCTGAGTCATCCCAGGGCAGCCAGGCAGATGGGTGAAAAGGGACACGAGCACGTGCGGCACAATTACCTGATCACAAGGCATGTAAGGGACTATCTGCTGCTTATGCTCAATATCCTGGAAGGCCGGTCCGGCAGGCCCATACTCCTGCCGCGGAAAAACGGCACCGTAATACTCGGGGAAAAACCGCATGAAAGCGGTGCCGGTGCCTGATTGCCGGAACGACCGGCGTCTCCGGATAACTTTTTCAGGCATGACCTCGCAGTCCCCCGGTGATATTTCAACCTTGCAAGGCAACACATGGCCAGATTAAGGGTGGAGTGATATAATCTTGATAGAGAAGTTATCACCCTTCATACCCCTTTACCGAAAGAGTGTGAAGGTTATACATGTTAAATCAGACTTAACTGTTGCATAAACAGGCAGGAGAGCCTGCCGTAAAACCTTTATAAAGCGATGGGATATTGGAAATAAGTCTTTATTGTAGGAGATAACGGAGAGTGAAGTTCAAAAGGACGTCAATATGCTGTGCAGAATATTTCCTGAAGGTATAGCAGATAAAGCTTTTCCGGCAGGCTCTCCTGCCCGCTGGCGGTATTTTATGCCACTGTAAGGCAATGTTGCATAAATCTGCAGGGTGGTCTTTATGCAAATAATCAGAACAATAAAGGATATGCGGGCTTTTCACAAAATCCTCAGGACGGGGAATAAAAGCACGGGCTTTGTCCCAACAATGGGTGCCCTGCATGAAGGGCACCTGAGCCTTGTCAGGCGTTCAAAGGAAGAAAACGGGATAACGGTTGTGAGTATCTTTGTAAATCCCACACAGTTCGGCCCGGGTGAAGATTTCAACCGGTATCCAAGGGATACCGTCGGTGATCTGGAAAAGCTGTCGGCCCTGGATGTGGATGCCGTTTTCATGCCTGAAGACGGTGAGATGTATCCGGAGACGCCGCCCGCCGTATCGATTGATGTAGGCGGCATAGGGCGGATACTCTGCGGCGTATCAAGGCCGGGGCATTTTAACGGAGTGGCGACCGTGGTTGCAAAGCTTTTCAACATTGTTATGCCTGACAGGGCATATTTCGGCCAGAAGGATCTCCAGCAGACAGTGGTGATAAAAAAACTGGTTAAGGAACTGAATTTCGATGTGGATATTATAATTTGTCCGGTGGTCAGGGAAAAAGACGGTCTTGCAATGAGTTCGAGAAACAGCTATCTGAATCCTGAAGAGAGAAAGGCGGCGACTGTTCTTTTCAGGACATTGAAATTAGGGGAGAAACTCATTCTGAACAAAGGGATGGATAATACAATGGATGTTAAAAGAAAGATGGAGGAAATGATAAGGTCCGAACCGCTCGCTGATCCGGATTATATTGAGATTGTCGACCCCCGGAATCTCCAGGCAATGCAGGACATAAGACTGCCGGCAGCGTTATGCATAGCAGCGAGGATTGGAAATACAAGGCTGATTGATAATATAATCATTGATAAAAAGTGAGTTTCAAACTCAGTGCCTGCATAAACCCGGCAGACCCCTCTGCCCGCCGGCAGTATTTTATACCACTGTAAGGATAACCTTTTGCATAAACGGGGCAAGGGAGGCTGCCGGAAAACCTTTATAAAGCGATGGGATATTGGAAATAAGTTTTTATTGCAGGAATTAATGGAGAGTGAAGTTCCAAAAGATGTCAATATGCTGTGCAGAATATTTCCTGAAGGAATCGCAGATAAAGCTTTTCCGGCAGTCTCCCTTGCCCGCAGGCGATGTTTTTTTGCCATTGTAAGGAGAACAAGTTAACAAAATGACCGCTAAAGGCAATGATACAGCTTACATCCCATTGAAAGACCGCAGGGAGGATATACTTGAGCTTGCAAGGGAAGTCATCAAAACAGCAGAGGAACAGATCGGAACAGCGCCCAAGGAACTGTCAAAGGAGGCGGAGGAATACCTGCTGAATTATACCTGGCCCGGCGAGGAAAAAGAGCTGCGGTTGGCCGTAAAAAGGGCGTGCATCCTGTCGGAGGGTCCCCGGCTTGAAGCAGAGGATTTCGACCTGCGGCATAAGCAGGCGAAATCCATAGGGAAGTTCGTTGAGGCCAGGCTGAAAGGTTTTATGCACAAGATCAAGCGCTTTGAACGCTTCAATCTCTATGACATGGTTATGCCCGAAGTCGAAAAGGCCCTGATCATGATGGTAATGAAGGAGACAAACGGAAATCAGCTTAAGGCGGCCCGGCTGCTCGGCATAAACAGAAACACCCTTCGAAGCAAGATCAAAAAACTGGGCATAAAAGTGAAGTCGTGAAATTCCTTCTAACAGTTTTCATTTCCATTTATACTGTTGTTCAACCGTGCTGTGGAGTTTAAAAGGCCTGATGCAGTCTTTCAGCCTCTGGCCCCTGATGTCAATCCTGCTCAGGTCTAATTCTCCAAGGCCTTTCTCAGAGCAATACCAGAGATAGCCCACCTTACTGAAATCAACCCCCATTACTTCACATGCAACCCTGTCGGCAGCAAGCGGGTCAGTGCTTGAGATTGCTATGCCTGCATCAATGGCGGTACCATATTCGGGGCCGTTGCCCTCCATACCGACAAGACCGTCTATCACCGACAGGTCCGGCCATACGCGGCCGGCGAGCTCTGCAAGGTCAAGATTTGTATATTTGTATCCCTGATGCACCATAACCTTGTCACGTGCATATATGCTGCCCATTACCATGTTCTTTATTGACAGGGTCACGACAACGGTATCATGTGTCTTCAGTCTTGCCGCCGATACAAGATAATTGTCCCTGTCAAGCAGGAGTTTCGACACGCGCACATGAATGGTGTTGCCCTTTCCATCCAGGATCGGGACCTTCTCAAAAGGCCCCTCGTTCAGATCCACAAGCTCGACATCGTATTCTTCGATGAGTTGATGATAACCGAAGTTTTCAAATCCCTCCGGCGTACCGCCCGTAAAAGGCGATGCCGCCTCAGCGATGATTATCTCTTTATCGTGAAATTCCCTGAAGTAATCCAGTATGCCCCTTATCTGGTCAACGTGACTGGAGGCAAGCTGTACCGACGTTGAGACAAAGTTGGGTTTGATGATCAGCTTGCCGGGTTTCAGTCCCTTCCTGATATCTCCGGAGATGAGATCAAGCGATGTTTTTACGGTGTCTTTTCTTTTCCTGCCCTTTACAAGAGAAACCTTAACCATTATCTCTCATCTCACCCCCACCCCTGCTCCCCCGTCAAGGGGGAGGGGGAACAGGTCTTTATCCTGCACCCTGCACCCTATTCTGTTGAAATCCCATCGTCCTATAGCCGTTGAACCCGCAACCCTCCCGCCGTTAAGGATACCTGATAATTTCCGCAAGCCTGTCCAGAAAGCCGACCTGTCCTTTCGACAGCTTCTTCCTGGCTTCTTCCAGTTCAAACCACTGCGCCTTGTCCACCTCCGGATACTCCCTGAATTTCCCGGAGTTTCTGGGCCACTCAAGCCTGAAGGTGTTGCTGACAACCTTTGTTTCATCTATATCCTTCTGAAGCGCCCATGCATGTATTGTTTTTCCACTCGGCTGCTTCAACTCTCCCAATTCGATGAATTCACCGTCCACATCATAGCCGGTCTCCTCTTTAAATTCTCTTTTTGCGGCCTTTAGCGGGGGTTCTTCCGTAAAAAGCCCCTTGGGTATCGACCATGCCCCTGCATCCTTGTTCACCCAGAAAGGCCCCCCGGGATGAACAAGCAGCACTTGCAGCTTCTTATCCCTGAACCTGAACAGCAAAATGCCCGCACTGTGTGCACCCATCGGTTTTATGCTTTTGTTCTGTTTTGCCAATAATTCCTACACAGACTCATTACCTTACAGTGGCATAAAATACAGATGTTCAGAGGGTGCAGTTGAACCCGCAACCTGCAACTCGCAACCCGGAACTCTCCTGCCCGTTTATGCAGCATTAAAATATATTGTCCCATTTGAGATTCCAGGTGTCAACCAGCATAAGCCTCCCGGATATACGGTGGAGACGGCAAACCATAACAGATAATTCCCCTTTAAAAAGTTTGCAACCGTTCTGTTTACCTGTTAATATTCTTATAAGCACTGAAACCGATTTCCAATCTCTGTTGCCCCTGTGAAACATCCTGTCCTGACTTTCGCCGGGGGTAACCAATTCAGGGGTATTTTAAGATACACGGGGGAGGTTATCATGAAATTAAAAGGCTTATTTGTTATTTCAGGTCTGTTTGTGATCGCCCTGCTGCTGCCGGATCCGGCGGTCGCCCTCTGGCATACAGGGTGTGTAGATTGCCCACGTTTCTTTACTGCAACGGGTTCCAGGTCAATGGCGCTGGATTCTTCAGGGAATCCACACATTGTTTATGGAAGCGCCGGTTATGGGAGCGGGGATGGGGTATATTATGCCTATTATGACGGTATTGCCTGGCATGTTGAAACAGTGGACACCATCGGGGGCAGGAACGTTTCCATAGCCATAGACTCGGCAGATAAGGCGCATATCAGCTATATCGATCCTGCAGATTTGACCTACAGGCTGAAATATGCGACAAATGCCTCGGGCTCATGGGTTATTCAGACACTGGACGACAACGGAGGCGGGGATACTTCCATAGCCATAGACTCAGCCGATAAGGTGCATATCAGCTATGGCGGTTTGAAATATGCGACGAACGCCTCAGGATCATGGGTCATTCAGACACTGGACGACAACGGATGGGGGGGCACTTCCATCGCCGTAGACTCAGCCGATAAGGTGCATATCAGTTACAGCAATGCTTCTACCTATTCCTACCTGAAATATGCGACGAACGCCTCGGGCTCATGGGTTATTCAGACACTGGACAGCATCGGGACCGTGAATTCTTCCATAGCCGTAGACTCAGCTGATAAGGTGCATATCAGTTATGGCTATTTTTCTGCTTCTCCGGATTACATCCGTGCCCTTAAGTATGCGACAAATGTCTCGGGCTCGTGGGTTATTCAGACACTGGACAGCGGCGGATGGGTGGGTGACAACACTTCCATAGCCATAGATTCATCTGATAAGGTGCATATCAGTTATCGTGATTATACTCATAATGCCCTGAAGTATACGACAAACGCCCTCGGTTCATGGGCGACCGAGATAGCGGTGGACAATGCAGATATAGTTCTTAGCAACACATCCATCGCAGTGGACCGATCAGGCAATGTGCATATCGGTTATGTGTCGTATATCGATTACGGGGCTTCTGCCCTCATGTATGTATCGAATTCATCCGGTGCGTGGGTAAGCAGTGCAGTGGACAGCGGCAGAACAACCAGGCAACATGCTTCAGTGGCAATAGATTCAGCAGATAAGGTACATATCAGTTATGTAAGCGGGCAGCATCTGATGTACATGACAAACGCCTCAGGTTCATGGGTGACCGAGATAGCCGACAGCAATGGAGGTTGGAAACCTCGCATAACTGTGGACTCCTCGGGCAAGGCGCATGTTGTTTTTACCAGCAGCAATGACCCTCACGGCAGTGTTCTGAATTATGCGACGAATGCCTCAGGTTCGTGGGCTAGTGAGATCGTGGACAACTCCGCAATATCTCCTTCAATAGCCGTAGACTCAGCGGATAAGGTGCATATCAGCTACACCACTGCCATTGATTATGGTTGGCTGTTTCTTGACTTCTACCTGAAATATGCGACAAATGCCTCAGGCTCGTGGCTTAGCGAGATAGTGGACAGCGAGGCAGGCGCTGACACCTCTATAGCCGTAGACTCAGCGGATAAGGTGCATATCGCTTACTCCGAGTTTGTTCCTTATAGTTACGGGGATTTTTACTATAACCTGAAATATGCGACAAATGCCTCAGGTTCATGGGTTACCGAGACTGTTGATAAATATGGAATCCAGGATATTTCCATCAGCGCAGATTCGGGAGGTAATGCGCATATTGTATATTACTATTATAGTTTCAACAGTTATGAGCCTGCGCCCTATAGTGATGTCAGATATGCGACAAATGCCTCAGGTTCATGGGTTACTCAGATACTGGACGACAGCGGGGACATGAATCCCCCGGCGAAGCCCTCCATAACTGTAGATTCATCGGACAACGTGCATGTCGCTTATTCTTATGATTTTCAGGATGGTTATGCATACGCGGATCGCGACCTGAAATATGCGACAAATGCCCCGGGCTTATGGGAATTCGAGACAGTAGTGAGAGATGGACTCCCAACTTCCATGGCTATGGACTCATTGGACTATGTTTATATAGTCTATTACGACAGACTGCGTTATGACCTCAGATACGCAACCAACAAACCTTTGCCACGCATCTCGGTAACCGACTCTGTTGAGCCGGCGGATGACCTCCTGATACCTTTTGGTGAAATAAGGGGAGGCAGGCAGTCAAGACAGACAGCCACTGTAACAAATACCGGAAAAGCAGATCTTGCAATCAGCGCCGCATATTTAACAGGCAGAGATCCGGAACAATTCTATATACGAAAAGACGACTGTTCAGATACCGCAATAGCGCCCTCCGGCACCTGCACAATAGAAGTGGTATTCAATCCTGCGGAGGCAGGGGTATTCAGCGCAGGGCTGGGTATAGACAGCAATGATCCCGACACGCCGGTCATTTATGTAAAATTAACAGGGAGCGCTGTTGTAAAGCGTGAGAAAGGCCGCAAAAGATACTGAAAGCAATTTATGATGAATTGCTACATTCCGCTCCCGTGGCAAGCACTTGCAGTGAGGCGCCGCACGTTTACCTTACAGTGGCATAAAAACATCGCCGGTGGGCAGGCTCTTGCGCCTGTTTATACAACATTAAGGTTTATGCAACGGTGCGAACATACTCAAGGCATTGTCTGTAGCCGGCAGGGTTGCCGATGTCGAAAACCCTGCCTGGCAGGAGGTACCCGAGGGTTTCCCTTTCCATAAGGATAAGGCTCCGCACCGGAAAATCGGTAAATTCCTTCTCCTTGACCGAAGCCCTCAGCCTTTCAATATAGTCAAAAAGATAAGGCCCTGAAATGTAAATTCCACACGCGC
>JAADFS010000059.1 GCA_013152795.1 Deferribacteres bacterium | reverse complement strand
AATAGCCGGATTATTGACACAACACAGGCAAAGGGTGTAAATTTGGATTAAAATTCAGGAAGGGAGAAACCGGTGACTGAAGAAGAAAAGAAAGGATCGGATTTTGAAAGGCTGCTTGATGAATCAGTAAGAATACACGGCCACCTCTGCCCCGGACAGGTGCTCGGCGTAAGGATGAGCATGTTCGGGCTCGGGAAGGCGGGCATCACCGACCCCAGGGGAAAGGACAGGAAGAACATTATTGTGTATGTGGAGATAGACAGGTGCGCGACGGATGCAATCCAGTCGGTCACAGGATGCAGCCTCGGCAAAAGGACGCTGAAGTTTATGGACTACGGCAAGATGGCCGCCACGTTTGTGAATCTCGGCAAAAAAGACCCCGGTACAAACCGCTTCAGGGGTGTCAGGGTACTGGCAAAGGAGGAATCCCGCAACACGGCCATGAATTACTTCCCTGAAATCAAGGAGAAGTATCAGCGCCAGACCGCAGCCTACAAGGTGATGCCTGATGATGAACTGTTCGCGTGGCGTGAGGTTTCTGTTGAAATCCCGGAGGAGGACATGCCCGGAAGGCCCCTGAGAGGGTTGAATGTGAAAAATGCGGAGAGCATGTGCAGGACAGGAGAGAGGTCAGAAAGGAAGGCATGCTTTTATGCAGGGCCTGTGCAGGGAGGGCGTATTACGAGGAGTTGCACTGACGGATTCATATTTTCTTCACAATTAAGGTTTATTTTTTTTATAATACATCATCAGTACATCATTGTGTCCTTAACCCAATGTTCATAAACGGGCAGAGGAGTCTGCCGGAAAACAAAGTTCAGGGTTCCGAGTTCTTTGTCTTTTACGGTCACGAACAACGGACACGAATCACGGGAACCTGATATGCCGTGCGGAGTGATGCGCTGAGCTACAGGAGGTGGAACGGATGGAAGAAGAGATCGGCGTAGTCAAGAGTATCGATGGTATGACAGCCAGGGTGCTGGTCTCAAGGAAGGCAAGCTGCTGTGAAAGCTGTGAAAAGGATGTGTGCGATGTACCCGAAGAGGGCGTGGAAACAGAAGCCATCAATGCAGTCGGTGCCTCAGTGGGCCAGAAGGTGAAGATCGTTATGAAATCATACAGTTATTTCAAGGGCGCAATGCTTATCTACGTCCTGCCGGTCTTTGCGCTGATCATCGGTGCAGTGCTGGGGAAGGTTTATCTCCCGGCGTATTTCCCGAAAACCGATTCCGACCTCCTTGCCGCAGCAGGAGGGTTCTTGCTGTTTTTTATATCACTGCTGCCGCTCAAGATACTGTCATCCGGAATGAACAAAAAGACAGAATATAAACCTGTAATCGAATCAATTATTGCGGAGGGTAAAAATGGCTGAGATTACTTTGAAAATCGAGGGTATGAGCTGCGGTCACTGTGTATCGAGCGTGAAAAAGGCTATCGACGGTATAGTCGGCGTCACCTCTTCGGACGTTTCCGTTGGAAGCGCAACCGTGGTCTATGATGATTCAAAGACCAGCAGGGATGAAATTGCGGGTGCAGTCCAGGCCGCCGGGTACAAGGTGGTCGGATAACCCCTATTCCCTTCACGGCCTGCAAGAATCCTGCGCGGCTTTCCGCAGGAACCCGAGCCCTATAATTCCCTTACAAAAAAGTTCTCTCTCTTTTCAGTGCCGACTGTGGTCTCCGGACCGTGGCCGGAGAGTATCGCGGTCTCATCCGGCAGGGCGATGATGCGTTTGAATGACTCCCTGAGCCGTTCAACGCTGCCGCCGGGGAAATCGGTCCTGCCCACCGAGCCTTTGAAAATGGTGTCCCCGGTGATTATGATGCCCTCTCCATACAGGCAGATCCCGCCGGGGCTGTGGCCCGGTGTATGCATCACCCTGAAGCTTAGGTTGCCCACCTGAATATTATTCCCTTCTTCAATGAAGCCGTCGGGCGGCGGAAGCTCGTCGATGTCATAGCCCCAGATGGCGGCCTGGTCCCTGACCAGCTCATAGTTTTCGAGGTCGTCCCTGTGGAGCAGTATCCTTGCGCCTGTTGCGTTTTTTATATCCCCGGCCGCACCGATGTGGTCGAAGTGGGCGTGCGTGCAGATGATCGCATTCACCTCCATGCCGCTGTCCTTTATTAAATCGAGTATCCTCTCCGGCTCGTCTCCGGGGTCCACGACAACGGCCTGCCTTGTCGCCTCATCCCCTATGAGATATGCGTTTGTATCAAGCGGTCCCACAACAAGTCTTTTGATAATCATGACAACTCCTCCCCCTCACCCCCTCCCGTAGGGGAGGGGGAACTTGTTTCTTTCTGCCCCCTGACAACTGCACCCTTAACTTTGAACTCAGAACTCAGAACTTTGAACTTTAAACCCGCAACCCTCATATCCTTTTACGCAATATCAGGTTCAAAAGATATTTCAGCTCTTCGCTTTTCAACAGATACGTTATCAGCGCGTATACCCCTATGCAGAGCGTGATCACGCCTGCAAGGACAAGTGCCTTTACGGCAGTGGCGGCGTTTTCATTCCACATAAACAGCCTTATCGCGGACACGGCCGTGAGGCCCATTACAAGGGATGCAGAGGCTGTCCTGAAAAAAGACCGGATGATCTTTCCGCCGTCCACCCTGCCCAGCCTCTTTCTGAGCAGGAAGAAAAGCACCATAAAGTTTACAGCGGATGCAATCGCGTTTGCAAGTGCAAGCCCCCCGTGTCTGAGCGGCCCGATCAGGATGAGGCTGAAAATTATGTTGGTAATCACGGAAAGCGCGGCTATCTTTACAGGCGTTTTTGTATCCTGCATGGAATAGAACGAAGATGCGACTATCCTTGCGCCGACAAACGCCCAGAGCCCGGATGAGTAAAACACGAGGGCATAGGCCGTCTCCGCTGTCGCCCTTGCAGTGAACTCCCCCCTCTGCAGGAGGACCTCGATGATAGGCCCGGCCAGGCTGATAAGCCCTGCCATGGCAGGCAGCGTTATGAAGAAGAGCAGTCTGAGTGAAAATGAAAACGTGTCCCGGAAACCGTCGCCGTCGCCTTTCGCAGCATGTTCTGAAAGAGACGGGAGCACTGCCGTGGCCATTGCGACCCCGAAGATCCCTATGGGCAGGTGCACGAATCTCATTGCATAATAAAGGTATGTTGCAGCGCCCCCCGGCAGAAACGATACAAAGACCGTGCTGACAAAGATATTGATCTGCGCGACCCCCATGCCCACGACGGCCGGCACCAGCAGCTTGAGGATTTTCCTCAGGCCCGGATGGTCAAAGGAAAACACGGGCCACACCATGAATCCCTTTTTTATAAGGTCCGGCATCTGCACGGCGACCTGCAGGGCGCCGCCTGCGGTCACGGCCAGACCGACCGCCATAAGGGGAACGGAAAACCGCGGGGCTATGAAAAGCGCCGAGATTATTATGGCGATGTTTAAAAACACCGGCGCCAGGGCCGGAATGAAAAAAGACCTGAGTGAATTCAGCATGCCCTTTGCAAAGGCCGCAAGGCTGATAAAGAAGAGGAAAGGGAACATCACCCTCGTGAGCCTGACGGTGAGTGAGAATTTTTCGGGGCTGCCGATAAACCCCGGTGCAATCACTGATACGACATAAGGCGCAAACAGTATCCCCGCGAGGCAGACCACGGAGAGCACGGATATGAGAAAGGCGAATACCGCGGATGCCAGCCTTCTTGCATCCTCCCGGCCGTGTTTTGTAATGGTTTCGGTGAAGACCGGTATGAATGCAGCGGACATCGAGCCCTCGGCAAACAGTTCCCTGAAGAGGTTCGGTATGCGGTATGCAATAAAAAAGGCGTCGGTCGAGCCGGTTGCCCCGAATATCTTGGCAAGGATTATATCCCTGAGAAAACCGAGGATACGGCTGCCCGTTGTTGCCGCGGAGATCTGGCCCGCGGCCTTTGTTACATTACGCCTCTCATCCATAAGCTTGACTTTCCGGTGCCTTACATGTTAAAAAATAGACTGTTTTCTTTACTGTTTAATTATAATCACCCGCAGGAGGTATGACATTGCCGGCTAAAGCTGCACCAAAGAAAAACAAATCGGCTATAAAAAGGGCACGGCAGGCCGAGGTCAGGACACTGAGAAACCGGTCGACCAAAAGCATGCTGAAGACCCTCGCAAAAAAGGTTGAGAGGGAGGTTGCCGCCAAGAACCGCGAGGGCGCGCAGGCTGCCCTGAAGAAGCTGGTTTCCGCTGTGGACAGGGCCGCCCGGAAAGGGATACTCCACAAAAATACGGCTGCAAGAAGGGTATCGAGGTTTACAAGGCTTGTCAATTCCAAGCTCCCTTCTGAAGCAGCTTGATCAGTAAAATCTCCAGCACGAGCCCGGGCCTTGCGGATGTCTTTATCACTGTATCCGCTTCATGAAGGTCCCGGAAAATACGATAAAAATCCTCCTCTGTGAAAGCGGACAGGTGCTTGACGAGCGCCCGGTAGGTCTTGTCCCTCATCTTTGCAGGCCTCTTTCCCCTGTTCTGCCAGAGGGAGTAGAACTGCCTGTAATGCCAGTTCAGTGTCCCGACAATAAGGGGCGCCTCCATGCCGCTTCCTGCGAATATGGTGTTTAAAATCCTGAACGCCCTGCTTCTCTGACCTGTGATAAGGGCGTCCACAAGATCAAACGACGTATAATCCCTCATCATGCCGGTGGTTTGAATAATATCCTCTCCCCGGATGACCCTCTCCCCGGAGAGGGCCAGCTTTTCCACCTCCATCAGTAAGAGCCCGATGTCGTATCCGACAAACTCTATCAGGCAGTCCACGGCATCATCGGTCAGCCGTATTCCTTTTTTCGCAGCCGCATGTTTCAGCCAGGCGGGGATGTCCCTTTCCTTTATATTCAGTGGATAGACCTTCCAGTTGAACTTCAGTGACGCACGGGGCGCCTTGCGTGAAAAGATCGCCATGCACGTGCTTTCAGAGGGCTTGCTGAGATACGGCGCCAGCTTTTTTATGAACGGGGCGGTCAACAGGTGAAAGTCCCTGAGCACGACAAGACGGCGTCTTGCCATAAACGGCAGGGTCGCCGCGGCATCCAGTATGGCCTGCGGCTCTGACGATGAATCAAAGACATCGCAGTTGAAGTCCCTCGGGGCAGAGGCCACGACAATCTCGATAAACCTGGCAAGGGCCTCTTCGAGAAAACAGCTCTCCTCCCCCCACACGTAATAAAGGGAACCCGGCAGGCCTTTCTCAAATTCCCTGGCGAGACTCTTATTTAGCATATCTCATGATAACCCGGCTTACTATCTCTTTTGCGATTTCCCGGCTTGCCTTGTCAGTGGCTGTTTCCTTGTGTGCCGCACTTTCGCTGACCGTGCCCGTGGACTGGAAAGTGATCTTGATGGGGGAGCGCATCTCCCTGAATTCAGTGACCCTCCCATTGTCCGTGAGTTTTATGTCAACCGTCATTATGATCTCCTGTTCCTTGACTATCCCGTCGACCGAGCCCACGGCCCCGAGCAGGAAGGACGTTACAGTCGCCTCAAGCTCGACATCCCCGCCTGATGCCCTTACCTCGATGCCCTGGTTGATGAACTCACCGGCAAGCGCATTGTGGAGACTTTCCTCAAGCCCCGGCTCATAGGTCTTGTTGATCACGGGTTTGATGGTTATGGAATTGAAGGGCAGGAGCCGGGAACCGGTCATGCGGTATCCGCATGAGGCGGCAACCAGGCACACGGCAAGCAGCAGGCAGCACGCGCAAAAAAATGAAAGCTTACGTGTTACTCCGGGTGTTTCATTCTCCATATTCCGTTTCCCTGTCCGGCGCTTCTCAGACCACGATGTTGACCAGCCTGCCCCTGACCACGATCACCTTCTTCAGGGTCTTACCCTCGGTGTATTCCCTGATCTTCGGCTCGGAAAAGGCCTTTTCCTTTACCGCTTCATCATCAAGCCCCGCAGGTATCATGACCTTTGCCCTGACCTTTCCGTTGACCTGCACGACCAGCTCTGTCTCTTCCTCCCTCGCCGTGTCTTCATCCCATTCAGGCCATTTCTCATTCACTATACTGCCGTGATTGCCGGTCTCCCTCCAGAGTTCCTCTGCAAAATGCGGAGCAAACGGCGCGAGCAGGAGTATCACGTGTCTTATGCTGAATCTCAGCACGGCAGCGCCGCTGTCATCCGGGGGCGTGAACGACAGAATCTCGTTTACAAGCTCCATCAGCGCGGCGATCGCGGTGTTAAAATGATAATCGCGCTCGATGCTGTTTGTGACCTTCTTTATGGTCTGGTGGGTCTTGCGCAGCAGCCTCAATGCAGCGGGCGGAAGCGCGCGGGGTTCCTTTATCTCACCCTCGTCCCTTTTTACAAGTGCCTCCCTGTTTCTGTAAACAAATGCCCATATGCGGTTTAAAAAACGCTGTGCGCCCTCCACCCCCTGGTCCGACCACTCGAGGTCCCTCTCCGGAGGCGCTGCGAACATACAGAATATCCTTACGGTATCACTGCCGTATTTATCGATAAGCGAGTCCGGGTCAACGACATTCCCCTTTGACTTGGACATCTTGGCACCGTCTTTTATAACCATGCCCTGCGTGAGCAGGCTGGTGAACGGCTCGTTTATTTTTACAAGCCCGAGGTCCCTTATGACCTTTGTGAAGAACCTCGAGTAGAGCAGGTGCAGCACTGCATGCTCTATGCCCCCTGTATAGTGGTCTACAGGCATCCAGTAGTCAGCCGCTGCGGGATCCACCGGCCTGTCGCCGGCCTTGGGGGAACAGTACCGCAGGAAATACCAGGATGAATCCACAAAGGTGTCCATGGTGTCGGTCTCACGCCTTGCGTCTCCGCCGCATTCAGGGCATTTCGTCATGACAAAACCGCCGGCTGCGGCAAGGGGCGAGCCTCCCTTTCCCCCGAGTGAGACGTCTTCGGGGAGTATAACGGGCAGGTCGTGTTCAGGCACAGGGACGGTTCCGCAGGACGGACAGTAGATTATGGGGATGGGGGTCCCCCAGTACCTCTGGCGGGATATGCCCCAGTCCCTCAGCTTGTAATTGACCACTTTCCTGCCGAGCCCCCGCTCTTCAAGATAATCCGCGATCCTCGCCCGGGCCTCATCCGACGGAAGGCCCGTGAATTGTGCCGAGTCCACCAGGACGCCGTCTTCTTCAAAGGCCCCGGTGAGTGGGGGGTGATCCTGGTTGCGGGTTGCGGGCTGCGGGTTGCGGGGGCGTATCACTGTCTTTACCGGCAGGCCGTATTTTTCTGCAAACTCGAAGTCCCTCTGGTCATGGGCCGGCACTGCCATGATTGCGCCGGTTCCGTATTCCATGAGGACAAAATTGGCCACATAGACCGGCAGCTTGTCCCCGGTCAGGGGGTTCACCGCATAACAGCCCGTGAACACGCCCTCTTTCTCCTCCGGGTCTTCGGGGAGGGAGTCTATGTCCTTTAATATCTTTTCATCCCTGACCAGTTCCCGTACGAGCGGATGTTTCTTCGCAATGCTCATAAATGTTGCGCCGTAAAGGGTATCGTGGCGCGTGGTGAAGATCCTTATCTTTTTGTCCGAATCAACAACACTGAAATCAACCTCCACACCCTCGCTGCGTCCGATCCAGTTGCGCTGCATGACGATGACCTTCTCCGGCCATCCGGTGAGTGCAGCAGTATCCTTCAACAGCTCCTCGGCGTAGGCCGTTATCCTGAAGAACCACTGCTCGAGTTCTTTCTGAACCACCACAGTCTCACAGCGCCAGCATGCGCCGTCGATTACCTGCTCATTTGCAAGCACGGTCTCGCATGACGGGCACCAGTTGACGGCAGAGGCCTTTTTATATGCAAGGCCGCGTTCAAACATCTTCAGGAAGAACCACTGGTTCCACCTGTAATACGCGGGGTCGCAGGTCGCCACCTCCCTCTCCCAGTCATAGCTCAGCCCCATCCTCTTCAGCTCCTTCTTCATGTAGCCGATGTTTTCAAACGTCCATTTCGAAGGATGCACGCCGTGCTTTATGGCCGCATTTTCAGCCGGAAGCCCGAAGGCATCCCAGCCCATGGGATGCAGCACGTTGAACCCCTTCATCCTCTTGTATCTCGTGATCACATCGCCTATTACATAGTTTCTCACATGCCCCATGTGTATCTTGCCCGAGGGGTACGGGAACATCT
>JAADFS010000058.1 GCA_013152795.1 Deferribacteres bacterium | reverse complement strand
CTCAGATAATCCCGCAAAGTTGTTTCTCTGCTCTTGTATGCCTCCACTTATTTTATCCTCCACTTAAAAAATTCCCGTTGAGACTATTATCGTATCTCCCGGTTGAAGGCTGATGTCCGCTGTGGCATCACCCTTGATCACTTTCCCTATGTCCACCTTGATCCTCTCAAATCCACTCCCCTCTCTGTTCGCCCTCAATATACTCACCCGGCTCTCTGACCCCCACTTCGTGAATCCTCCAGCTATCGTTATCGCCCTGAATACCGTCATGTCTTTCTTAAGATCAAATTCTCCCCTCTTGTTCACTTCTCCGTATATGTAAAACTTCTCGTTGCCCTCCACTATCAGTATGTCATCAGGCTCAAGCACCGTGTCCTCTACCTCCCGGCTCTCTATCGCTCCCTCGTTGAGCTTCGCCTCCACTAAATCACGATACCCTCCCGTCTTGCCCTCTTCCTTCCGCCTTACCCTTATCCTCCCATACCTGCCGCTGTCCTTTACTCCTCCCACTGACAACAACGCCCTCAATACCGTCATCCCCTCTTCAAGCGGAAACCTCCCTCGCTTCACTACTTCCCCCTCTACTAAAAATGTCCGGTTCCGCTCCACTACCAGTATGTCATCCGCCCTCAGCAACGTCTCCTCCACTTTGCTGCTCTCTATTACCCCTTCATTAAGCCTCGATTCCACTACGTCCCTGTATCCGCTGCCCTTCTTCCCCCTCCACTTACGCCTCAGCTTTATCTTCCCATACTTACCATTGTCATTCGCACCGCCTGCCTGCAATAACGCCCTCAATACCGTCATCCCCCTCTCAAGCGGAAACCTCCCTCGCTTCACTACTTCCCCCTGGATCAGTATCGTCTTGTTCCTCTCTACTATCAGTATGTCGTCAGGTTTAAGCAGCGTGTCCTCTATCTTCCGGCTCCTCAACATTCCGTTGTCAAGATATGTCTCCAGTACCTTCTTGTACCGGTGACTCTCCTTCTGCCTCCTGCGGATTATTACTTTACCAAAAAGCCCGTCAGGCGTTACCCCCCCCGCCAGCGATAGCGCCTTCAGTAACGTCATGTCCTCTTCATACATTACCTCCCCACGCTTGTTCAACTGCCCGTACGTGTATATCTTCCGGCTCATCGACTTCGCAAGCAATACCGTCACTACCGGATACTTTACATACCCCTCTGCAAGACGCTTCGTTATCTCTTCCCTTATCTCCGATAAACTCAGCCCCTTTACATATACACTCCCTAAATACGGAAACGTTATCGTCCCCGTCCGATGCCACTGACGCCACTGTCCTCAGATCAGGATGATCCATTACCCTTATGTCTATTACATCGCTTATCCCTACCCTGTACGCATCTCCACTGTCTCCCTTGCCCCCTTCATCCGCTCCTGATACTACTCCTGCACACATTATTACTGTCAATATCACCGCCACTATTGATACCAATACGCTTGTTCTCAATATTTCTCTTCCCTTCATCTCTTCCCTCTCCCTGATCTTTAGCTTACAGTTGTATAATATCCCCCTTCCCTCTTATATTTTTTCCCTCGGGGGAGATTCCTGCAACTCTCTTGTTATGTATTATGGTTTATAGCTGTTTTAAATTATCATCGGCATACAGGTGAACGTGCCGATATCAGTAGCGTTACCTTACAGTACAGCGGCATAAAAATACCGCTCTCGCGGGCAGGCTTCCTGCCGGTTTATGTAACATTTAAGGTTTATAAAGGTCTTCCAGCAGGCTTCTAAGCCCGTTCATGCAATACTAAGGTTACATTATGATGTATATTTTATTATACACCAATTTGTAAAAAAACTTCACAGTTGTTTCACTTTACCTTACAGTTACATAAAAATATCGCCCATACGCAGGCTCTCCTGCCTGCTCAGGAAACGTTAAGCCTCATTACGGAGAACACACACATCCTTTTCACCTTGCGCCGACCCCCCTTAATACAACCGGAATGGTCTTGAAAAGTATCTTGAAATCAAGCCATAACGACCAGTTATCAATATACTGAAGATCAAGCCTCATCCATTCATTAAAATCAACTATTTCATTCCTGCCGCTTATCTGCCACAAGCAGGTAATACCCGGCCTCATGCTGAGTCTTCGTCTCTGCCAGACCGTGTATTTCTCTACCTCTGAAGGCAGAGGCGGTCTCGGGCCGACCAGACTCATATCCCCTTTCACTACATTCCATAACTGTGGCAGCTCATCAAGGCTGTATTTTCTCAGCCACTTGCCGATTTTCGTTATTCTTGGGTCATTCGTCATTTTGAATACCGGCCCGTTCATTTCATTATATTGAAGTATATCTTTAAGTTTTGACTCAGCCTCGACTATCATTGTCCTGAATTTGTAAAACATGAATTTCCTGCCGTACAAAGTGCATCTTTCCTGCTTGAAAAAAACCGGGCCCGGAGATGTAGCCTTTATAAGAATACATATAACCACAAAAAGCGGGGCGAACAGGACAAGTCCGACCAGCGAGGCCGAGAAATCAAATATCCGTTTCACGAAAAGATGTCCCAGTTTGTCGGTTGTGCTCTCAAAGGCGATCAGCGGAAAGCCCTGAAGGTCGGTCTGTTTCGCCCTTGAAAATTTCAGTTCGAATAAATCCACGGCCAGATTGACCTTCAGGCCTGCGCTCTCACAGTAGAGAATTGCACTTTCTATCGTATTCAGAGAGGAGCGGGGCACAATAAATACAATCTCATCCACCACATTTTTGCTTATTATCTCCGGCACATCATCCAGCGACCCTATGACTTCATATCCATTTATAATTTCTCCCTTTTTCGCAGGGTCCATATCTATAAGCCCGATAATCTTTATGCCCCAGTCAGGGTTGTTATGAACCAGGTCCATGAAATTTTTCGCCCTTTTGTTAGTGCCTACAACGAGTATTCTTCTGAACACAATCAGGGCGCTTCTGAAGCTGGTATCCCGTCTTCTGAGCACTTTGACTATATGCAAAAGCAGAATCTTCTCGAGGCTGATAAGAATTGCCGCAGAAAGAAACGTAAAACCTATGAACAGCCTGCTGATGTCTTCCTGCCTCCTGAGGATAAAGACATAACTTCCGAAAACAATAAATCCGACAAGGGTTGTTTTAAATACAATAAGCAGCGCTTCAGGCATCTGGACCACGCCGGGGGATTTATACATGCCGAAGTAAGATAAAAGAACTCCCCATATAACAAGAAGCAGTGGTAAAAGCCCAGCATAATAACTTATGGATCTGAGATTTTCATCCGTTAAGTAGTTTCCCAGAAAGCTCACAGGATAGATATTGAGAATTTCGTCCCTCAGAAGATAGCCTATAAAAAATGACACGGCAACCAGGCAAAGATCGCTGATTATCTCAACCCTTTTAAATATCCTGTTCTGTTCTTTTATCATAAATCAGAACGTCTTTTTCAGGCTTATGGAGACCGTATTACGTCTGTACCCGTAATCTTCCCGTGTGGAATCATAATCAGAGAAGGCATACCGAAGTTGTCCGGTAAAATCTTCAAGGAAGGCATATGAGAATGTAGCGTCCGCCCCTGTAAGCGTGTTGATCACTCCTGTTTCAAGGAATTTCCCTTCACCATAAAAACCCAACAATTTAAAATTGAGTTTATCCGATACCTGTCTTATGAAATTTGCAGAGACCCGCCAATTACTGAAAACATCTTCTCTGTAAGACACCGACCTCTCACGTCTTACAAATAAAAGTTTCACCTTGGTCTTTCTGTCTATCTCATCAGTAAGTGAACCCTGGACATAACTCCTCGTAACCTCAAAAGAGGGCAGATAGCTTGCCCCGACCCTTGCATTGATACGAAGCTTCTTCTTTAAATATTGTTTTATGCCGACAGCAGCGGTGTGATTCGAAATATCAAAGCTGTTCCTGGAAAAACGGTATGACAGGAAAAAAGTTGTGGCAATGTTGCGCCGATAATTAACATTAAATCCCACGTCACTGCGGGATGAATCCCTCAAATCTCCCTGAGGAAACCTGTTCACCGTGTAAGCATAATGTGAATTGACGGTAAAATGATCACCCAGATTCCTCCGGTAGTTAACTGCGGCCCTGTTACGGAAGGTCTCCCGCCTTCCCCTGACCCTTCCGAATTCCTCCTCGAAACCCGCTGGTGTCCGGGAATGCGAAAATGTATCCGTCAGCCTTATCCTGTCGTACGCTGAAAATTCATTCAGAAAGTTCATAGATACACTCTCCGAAGAACTCTTGATTTCATCATACCTCCTGTGAAAACGTTCATTTACACTGGCGTTAAGCGACATTGAACGCCTTCTGCCTTCATATTGCACACCCAGATTAAGTCCCAGCGCAGTGATAAAATCCTCTTTTTTGTCTTTTCTGGCGAACGTCAGGTTGTCATCATAGGTTTCGGTAACAGAGGTCTGAATATTGATATCCACCCCCTTGTACGGAAATGCATAAGCGGTCAATGAAGGGAGGACTATAATAAAGAAAACCGCCCAGAAGCTTGCAATAAATTTGGTGTTGGTAACAGACCGATATTTAATCATTATAATTAAAAACAAGCGGAAAAACGCCTGTGAACCATAAAGAAAGCACAAAATATCTTTTAATTATACAATAACATAATCTTATGTTTAAATTCATCACAGGATATCAACCCGCCGAGATTCGTGTCCGTTGTTCGTGACTGTAAAAGACAGAGAATAAAAACGGACACGCTTAACCGGACACGGAGGACAGGCTTTTTCCGTTAATTCCTGCAACAAAGACTTATTTCCAGAAGCCTGTTTTTCTACTGAAGGTAGTTGCGCCGCTTATGCAACATCAAGGCTAACATAATAAAAGAAAGGAGCATAAGAAGAAATATTGCCGGATATTTAATTACGTAAACAACAGGGGCAAGTGCAACCCTTGTGGCCGCCCGCAAGCCTTCATGCCTTCTTATATAATCTGCGAGAGGGGGAGAATATTTATAATAAAATGCTACCATCGCCTTCCCTATTGTGTTAGGGATTTCAAACTTTATGTTTAACACCTGAAATTTAAAATCGGAAACGAGCCACCTGTCTCTGAAGTCCCTGAGCACCCTCACCTGTGGGGCCAGGTAACTGCCATAGGCTGCCGTGGCTATGAAACACCCTCCTGCACGGGCACCTTCACCGCTGCCTTCACTATCTCCGCCGCCTCCATTATTGCCACTTGCAGATGCAGATATCCTTACACTGTATAGAGCCGGTGTGTCTGCTCCATCATAGCTGTAAAATATAGCCCTGTATTTTATATACCTGTAATTGTTGTGCTCTATAATGGATCCGGAAGGATCGGAATACATTCTGCCAAGTGCCTCGCTTACGGTCAGCACATCTATGCCCGAATTGTATACATGCTCGAGAAAATCTTCAAATTCATCCGACGTAACCTGCAATTCTCCCGAATCAATGGTATGGAAATGAAGTATTAACCACATGTTATTGGCAACCGCAGCGGTAACCTTGTCCTTTGCAAAAGCAATAGTGGAACTTTCCACCATCGGTGATGCCAATTCATATTTAAGATTATACGGATTTATACGGTCCAGGGGATTTGATGTGCCGTCATGATATAAAACCGTCCACCCTCCCCTCGCTGCATCAAAATAATCCGATACTTCATTGATTACATCCATATTAAATTTATTATAAGGATAGGCAAAGACCGAGTTTGTCAGTCCGTTGTCACGCAACCACTGATCATTACCCGCCACCTCCGTATACAACTCAGTGTCTGATAAAGTTGTCAGGTTCTGATGTGTCTTGGAATGGCCGGCGGTTTCCCAGCCTGCGCTTTCCAGCTCATGCAGATTTTCCAATGTCATTCTGCCCGGACTGCCTATTTTATCACTGATAATAAAGTTGGTTCCAACGAAGCCGTACTGCGACATCATGGGATATGCAATGTTATAAACATCGTCGTCTCCATCATCAAATACAATACTGAGCATCGGGGAAGGATACCATCCGCTCCAGTGTACATTATCATCTGATACATTGACCTGAAATTCTATATCGGTCTTACCCGGCAGATATTCAGACCATGACAAAATCCCTCTTTCAGGAAAAGAAACGGGCATATTAATGCTGACGCTCTCCAGTATCCCCGGAATATGTCTTGGATATGGAGTAGTGCTGTAGTAATCGTCCAATATCCTGAATTCGTCAATCATCCCATTTAAAGCTTCTTTTCCTTTAAGGCCTGTTCCCACATAGATATTCTCCGGCAGGCTCGAGAAGGAAACAGGGGGGAAATACCTCTTTCTTGCGTATAACCTGCCGTCCAGATAAATCTCCATGATTCCCATATCAAAATCCCATGAAAATACAAAATGGTGCCAGGAATCCGGAGCAAAATCACTTAAATCAGAGCCGGCTTGATTAAGCCAGTGACCGTCGCTATCCTTGAACTCTATCATTACGGTGTTGTCTGGACGCTGCCTGAAATAAATAAAATTCTGTACAAAAACAAAGTACTTTTCCGTATTGTTTCCCCAGTCGTGCAGGCTTACCCACATGGAGACAGCACCTTTGTTTGTATTGATGTTTCCGCTGGTTGGAAAGGTCAGAACACTGCCGTCTTCTATCAACGCGGCCTTCCCTGTGTCTACGTGGGGGTAGGAAACCTCACTTACTGAACCACCGGCGCCTATAACAGGGGCGGTTATAGCTTCATCAGAATCCATAGTGCTGTAGAGCAAACTGTCATCATCGGTCAGGCCGGCCGTCTGTTTCAGTTTTACGGCTCCGCTGTCCATGTCGATATCAAGGCCGTAACTTGTCGCTATGTTGTCTCCGTTAATAAAGAAATCCTCAAAGGCGGCCCGCACCCTGCACGGAAACCCAAAGGCACCGATGATAAAAAAAGTAATTAATAAGGTAAGTTTTTTGTTTAAAGACGCTTCTATCATGCCTGTCCCCCCCTTTTTCTATGCATAGCTTAACATACATGAAAAAGACAGTGATGTCAATAGTGATAAAAGTGATAGGGCCGGGATATGCACGGCGCTTTGAGGTTATTTTAAGGTTATTATGAAAAAGGGCGGCGGCACCTACTCGACGGTCATTTTTATCTCAAAAATCCCCGCGTTGGGCACATGGATCTTCTTATAGAGATTCAGGCTCTTTCCTTCATGCCAGAGCAATAGCACCCTTATTACCGCAACATGCGTGACAACCACTACCGTGCGCCCCTCCATGCTCCGGGCGATGCCCCGAACCCCTGCAAGAACCCGTTTCAGGAGTTCATCCAGAGTTTCCCTGCCAGGCAGTTCCAGTTCCGCAGGTCTGTCCTGCCAAATACGCCACTCCTCGGGATACAGACGGGCAATATCCTCCTCGGACATTCCCTCCCACGGCCCCATCTCCATTTCCCGGAATGCATACTCTGTCACGGGTTGCAGGCCGATCGCCTTCCCTATGATCTGCGCTGTCTGGGCCGCTCTCCTGATCGGGCTTGAATACAGGGCATGCACATCACGGCGGCTCAATCTTTCCGCAACTTCCCGTGCCTGGGCGAGCCCCTTTGCGGTCAGGCCTTCCCCGCTCCTTCCGGCGTATATTTTCTTTACATTGGAAAGAATCTCTCCATGCCTGACCATCAATAAATTCATTGTATCTGTCATGTAAGTAAGGTATCCTTATAGTGGCATAAAAATACCGCCAGCGGGCAGGAGAGCCTGCCGGAAAAGCTTTATCTGCGATACCTTAAGGGAATATTCCGCACAGCGTATTGACGTCTTTTGGAACTTCACTCTCCGTTAACTCCTGCAATAAAGAGTTATTTCCGAATATCCCATCGCTTTATAAAGGTTTTCCGGCAGGCTCTCCTGCCCGCTTATGCAACATCATCAAGGTCAGCTCGGATTCAGCGCGCTGCAGAGATACTGCATCAGCATGTGAACCACTATCATGTGAACATCCTCGACTTTCTGCATATCACTGACAGCAGCCACAAGGGGGATATCCACGATCTGAGCCAGCCTGCCCCCGTCAAAGCCGGACAGGCCGATGGTCAGAGCACCCATCTCCTTTGCATAAGAAACCGCAAGAAGCACGTTTTCCGAATTACCGCTGCCGGAGATGCCTATGACGACATCCCCCGCCCGGAGGAAATTCTTCAGGGGCTCCACGAAGATTCTGTCATAGGACAGGTCATTGGCATAGGCCAGGATGCTCGGCATGTTGTCATTCAGGCAGATAACCCTGAAGCGCTTTTCCAGTTCCAGGCAGCTTCCCTTGTTTATATCGCAGACAAAATGCGAGGCCGTGGCCCCGCTGCCGCCGTTGCCCATTATGAATACCTGTCTTTCATCATGGTATGCGGACAGCAGCGCGTGTGCGATTTCCTCGAACCGTTCATGCGGAAAGACGTCCAGCAGATCTTTCAACTGCGCCAGATATTGCAGGCTGAATTTCTGTTTCATGTCATCGCCCGGCGTTTACCTTAAGTTTACCTTAATCTTAATCCTTACAGTGGCATAAAATACTGCCGGCGGGGCAAGGGAGTCTGCCGGAAAAGCTTTATCTGCGATTCCTTCGGGAAATATTCTGCACGGCATATTGACGTCTTTTGGAGCTTCACTTTCCGTTATCTCCTGCAATAAAGAGTTATTTCCAATATCTTATCGCTTTATAAAGGTTTTACGGCAGACTCCCTTGCCCGTTTATGCAACATTAAGCATTACTTCGTCGAATAACTCCTCACTGAAGATTATCCTTGTACCGTATGAATCCAGCATAAAGGGAAGCTCGCGGTAATCCTTCAACGCCGCCCTGACCGCATCCTGCCTGCCCTTCCTCACATACAGCAAGAGAAAACCTCCCCCGCCCGCTCCGCATACCTTGCCGCCCAGCGCGCCGGCCTCTATTGCCCTTTCATACATCTTGTCGATGTCAGGATTCGAGATAGTATCGACCAGGCTTTTTTTCAGGAGCCAGTTCTCATGAAGAAGGCTGCCGAGCTTGTCAAACTTGCCGCGCACGAGGAAGTTTTCCAGGCCCGGGACGAGGTCTCTCATGGCCCTTAAGGTCTCGCGTTTGCTCTCTGTCCCTTTTTTCTGTTTTGTGAGTATCAGGTCCGCCTTTCTTGTCTTGTTTGTATAGAAAAGCAGAAGGTGGGAGCCGAACTTTAAAAGGTCGCTGTTGAAGATCGGCAATCGTGATACAGTCACGGACTCATCAGGGTAAAATGTTATTTTATTCAGGCCGCCGTATGCGGCTATATACTGGTCCTGCTTGCCGATGGGTTTTTTGCAGATGTCGATCTCGATCTCGCATGCCTCCCTCGCGATCTGCTCCGGCGTGACCTGATTGCCGGCAAAAATGTACAGGGCGTTTAAAAGACCCACCGCTATACTGCTTGAAGAGCCCAAGCCCGAACCTTCGGAAGGGATATCCGCAAGGGTCGTTATTTCGATGCCCCTTGTCACCCCCGCCTTTTTCATTGCCTCCCTGACGAGATCATGTTTTATCTCCGAGACGTCATCGACCCTCTCTTTACGGGTATAATTGATATATATCTTGTCATCAAACCTTTCCTTGACTATCACATAAACATATTTATCTATTGCGGCGCTGATAACCATTCCGGCTTCCCGGTGATAGAAAGACTTCAGGTCAGTGCCGCCGCCTACAAAACTTATCCTCAAAGGTGTCTGTGAAATAATCATTTTATCATACCGCTCCAGTTCATCATTATGCGGAATTTATTGTTTTTGATGTCTTCCTCCGCCTGGTACAGTTTTTCGCGTGTCCCTATATCAAGCAGGTAATCTTCAGTAATGTATCCTGCTGCGCGACCGGCGAGGCGGGGGAGCACATCATAACCGAGGTCGAATATATCCCTCTCGGGGAAGAAATCCGCCAGCGCCCCTGTGCTCAGCATAATACCCGCAAACGCCGTATCCGAAACAGGATTTTCCGGTTTTTCGGTAAATGAAACAACCATTGAATCTTCATCCAGTTCAACGATCCCGCATTCCCCGGGATTGGGCACCTTAAAGAGCGCCAGTGTAAAGTCTATTTTCTTTTCATTATGAAATCCGGCCATCTTGCCCAGGTCGATGTTTGTGAGGTTGTCGGCATAAAAGATGAAAAAAGCCTCCTCCTTCCTGACAAAATCCCAGTTCTTCTTTATTGTACCACCGCTTCCAAGAAGAGTCTCCTCGAATGTCAGCTTTATCCTGAGACCCCTTGAATTTTCAGTTATATAGGCCCTCACTTTTTCAGCCAGGTGCGAGGTGTTTATCAGTATCTCGTCTATTCCATGGAACTCGAAAAGATCAAACCAGTACTCGATCAGCGGCCTGCCGCCCACAGGCACGAGGCATTTCGGCGTATGCAGGGTCAGCGGCTGCAAGCGTGTACCTTTACCAGCGGCAAGCAGAAACGCCTTCATTGCCTCACCCGCCTCACAACACCCATGGTCTTCATCGTCTTTTCCGCATACTCCAGAATGTCTTCTATGTCAGTGCGGCTGTTGAGATACTCCCAGTACTCCCTTATACTGTCCTCCACGGAAAATTCCGGCTTCCAGCCGAGTGATCTGAGTCTGCTTATATCAGAGAATATGTGCCTCGTGTCTCCATAGCGGTAATATCGCGCAATAACGGGCTCTATGTGCTTGCCGGTTACCTGTTCCATCTTCCTGTAGAAATCAATCACCGTATACTCCCTGCCGCCCCCTACGTTGAAGCCCTGATAATTTGCCCTGTCGTCGTGCAGCACCTTTATGTTCGCCTCGACAACGTCACGATAGTTAACATAGTCCCTGACCTGCATCCCGTCTTCATAGATAACCGGCGGTTTGCCGAAATACAGATGGAGGGCGAATATCCTCATTGCGCCTGAGTAGGCATTATAAAAGGACTGCCTGGGGCCCTGGACAATGGAATAGCGCATGGCAACGGACGGAATATCATATCTCTTCCCCAGGTTGATTGCTATCATTTCCTGGGTATGTTTGGACATTGCATACTGGTTCTGGGGATTGGTCATTGACTCGGGGGTGGGCAGGTGTTTCATATATTTGCCGCAGTGAGGGCAGTGATGCTCCCAGTCACCCCTGGAAAGCTGTTCCTCGAGCCGGATATCAGGTATCATCTCCCCGTGATCCGGGCACCTGTACAAGCCCTCTCCCAGCACTGCCTGAGATGATGCGACTATGACCTTCCTTACAGGCAGTTTTTTCGCGACAATGATTTCGTAGATAAGGGCCGTGCTGACACAGTTTACATGAAAATAAGTGCTGAAATCCGGAAGATAATCCTGGTATGCCGCGAAATGATAGACGGCATCCACCCCCTCCAGCGCATTTTCAAGGACGGCCTTGTCCCTTACATCCCCCAGTATGAATTCCGCCTCTTCAGGGATATAATCCGGCCTGCCCTTTAAGTGAACGGGCTTCTGGAGGTTATCGAGGATTCTCACTTCATAACCCTCCCTGAGCAGCCTGTCCGTTGTATGCGAGCCTATGAAGCCCGCACCGCCTGTTACGAGAATTTTCATATTCAAATTCTTAACCTTACAGCGGCATAAAAATATCGCCTGCGGGCAGGAGAGCCTGCCGGAAAAGCTTTATCTGCGATACCTTCAGGAAATACTTCGCACAGCATATCAACTGACCGTGATTCGTGTCCGTTGTCCGTGACCGTAAAAGACAAACAACAGAAACGGACACGGTTAACCGACACGGAGGACGG
>JAADFS010000057.1 GCA_013152795.1 Deferribacteres bacterium | reverse complement strand
GATCAGGGGAAAGACGACCAGCGCTGAGACCAGGATGTATTTTCTTGCAAGAGGCAATCTCGGCATAGACTTATATTAACGCAATATTCACAAGCAAGCAATACCGGAAAGCAGGCGGAATCAGTATCACCGCCGCCCTGCTGGGGAAGTCAGTGTACCCCAGAGGTCCGGGCTCCGGAGGGGATTGAAGATGCGGGTGCCTCTCATGCTGAAACGCTCCCCGCCGTTATAAAGGACGGCTCCTGCAGCAACATGCTCCGGCCCCAATGCCCTGAACCGCTGCAGGCCCTTCACGAAGTCAGTGGAAAAAGTAGCGGCGGACTTGATTTCCACAGGCACGAGCCTGCCCTTTTCCCTGATCAGAAGGTCGACCTCGGTGCCGTGGGAGTCGCGGAAAAAATAGATTTCCGGCCTGATTCCCCTGGCCAGTGCACCCTTGATGATGTCGGTGATCACAAGGTTCTCGTAGAGGTTGCCCCTCAAAGGATCGCGGGATGCCTGTTCCTCGGTATGGATACCCAGGAGGAAGGCAGCGAGCCCTGTGTCCGTGAAATATATTTTGGGGGACTTGATGACGCGCTTCCGGATGTTCATGAAGAAGGGAGGCAACTCGAACACAACATACGAGGCCTTCAACACGCTCAGCCAGTTCCTGATGGTCGTTGCGGATACGCCCGTGTCGTTTGAAAGGGAGGTGATGTTGACGACCTGGCCCACCCGTCCCGCCAGGAGTGTGAGAAACACCTGGAACTGCGAAAGGTCGCGCAGATGGATCAGTGCGCGCACATCGCGCTCGACATAGGTCTGCAGGTACCCGTTGTAGAACCTGCGCGGTTCGAGGCCCTCTTCGTGGACCCTCGGGAAACATCCCCTGACGATCAGTTCGAACGCCCCCCATTCGGACTTGTAATTGCGGAGTTCGGAGAGGGAAAAAGGCCACAGCGTAAGCAGGGCGGTCCTGCCCGCGAGTGACTGGCTGATCGCCTCGTGCAGCCGCGGCTGGTGGCTGCCGGTAAGGATGAACATTCCCCGATTCCCTGCCTTGTCCACGATACCCTGTATGTACGAAAGCAGGGCAGGAAGCCTCTGCACCTCATCCAGGATTGCTCCGTCTTCAACCTCGCCCAGGAAGCCCCGGGGGTCTGCTTCAGCAGCGGCCCGTACGTCCGGGTACTCCAGTGAGAAATACGGCCTGTCCGGAAACGTCATCTGCACCAGGGTGGTCTTGCCCGACTGGCGGGGGCCCAGGATCGTAACCACGGGATACTCCGCGGCGCACTTGAGCAGTTCTTCCGAAATATCACGCTTAATCATGCTGTTTTTATTATAACAGAACCCGTGCAAATCGCAAATACAACTTCGGATTTGCACAAAAATGTTCATCCGCCGTGATTCCCGAACTTCTAAAGGCAAAATATCAAGATTGCGACGCCGACACGAGCGGATATTCGAGAAGAACTTCGAACCTTGTCCCCCGGGAGGCGACATTCTGCCAAAGCCGGCGGGCCTCCGGAAATTAAGGTTTTTGGGGCAAGTGTGATATAATTGGTGACTGTTTGTACATCAACGATGCTGTTCGGAGGATAACCGTGTCTAACAAGCCGCTCATAGAGTTCAGAAAGATCCGCATTGCCAAGGCTGAGAAACTGGTGGAGATGGGTTTCAATCCATACCCCTCAAAGTGCTCGCGCACACACTATGCAAAAACCATAACAGACAATTACGGGAGCCTTGAAGGAAAGACCGTCACGGTCGCCGGCAGACTGATGTCATGGAGAAAACACGGGGCCCTTACCTTCGGCCACATACAGGACCAGTCAGGCCGCATACAGTTGTATATACGCAGGGACGTCCTTCAGGATACGGATCCGTCCCGCGGAAATATAGGCTATGCACACCTGAAACTGATCGAGGTCGGTGACTTTGTCGAGGCAACCGGCAAGGTGACCAGGACCGAGCGGGGGGAGATATCCGTGCAGCCCGATACCATCAGGCTGATTACAAAGTCCATACGCCCCCTGCCCGAGAAAAGGTCCGGGCTCAAGGACAGGGAGGCAGTGCTGAGGCGGCGCTACCTGGATACCACCATGCAGCCGCATAAAAAAGAGGCCTTTGAGAACATATCGCGCATGCTCTTTGCCATCAGGACATTCTTTAACGAAAGGGGGTTCCTGGAGTTTCATACGCCGGTGCTGCAACCACTGTACGGAGGGGGCACGGCAAAGCCCTTCACCACGCACGTAAACGCCCTCGGCTGCGATGTCTACCTGGCAATCTCCCACGAGTTATACCTCAAGCGGCTGATCGCCGCGGGGTTTGACAGGGTTTACACGATCGGCAAGTACTTCCGCAACGAGGGAATCGACAGGAGCCACCACCCCGAGTTCTCCATGATCGAGACGATGACCGCTTATGAGAACTACGAATACAACATGGACCTGATCGAGGACCTCTTCCGCTATGTTGCGCAGAACGTGTTCGGCAGGACGGTGTTCACGGTCAACGGTCAGGAAGTGGACTTCGGCAGGCCGTGGAAGAGAATCTCAATGGTTGACGCGGTGCGGGACGTCACGGGAGTGGATTTCAGCAAATGCGCCTCTGTGGATGAAGCCAACGCACACCTGTCAGCCTTGGGGATCAACGAGCCGCAGGCGAGCACAGGGCTGTGCCTTGTAAAGGCGTTTGAGGAGAAGGTGGAGGAGACCCTCATAAGCCCCACCCTTGTCTACGGGCATCCCATGGATATTTCACCCCTTGCAAAACCCATGGATGACAACCCTGATTATGCCGAGCGTTTTGAAATATTCATAGGCGGCATGGAGTGCGGTGACAACTGGTCGGAGCAGAACGACCCGGTGAGGCTGCTTGAGACGTGGAAAAGCAAACAGCAGTCCCTGATGCTTGAGGCCGAGGAGATCCATCCCCTTGATTATGACTTTATAGAGGTGATGGAATACGGCATGCCGCCCACCACGGGCATCGGCCCGGGGATTGAACGCATGGCCATGCTCTTTACGGAGCAGGACAATATCGATGATGTGATATTCTTCCCTCTCATGAGGCCCGTGCTGTCACCGCTGAATGCCGCCGAGATATACGGGATCGACGAAAGGGTGTACGTTGAGCGGGTCGCGGAAGAGGACATCCTGATAACCATGGATGAATTCGTCTCACTGCTCAAGGATAAGACCATATCCCCCTCCGCATCGCGGGTTACCATCAGGCCGTACCTCCGTTTCTGGGGTGAGCCCCGCATGGGAAAGGCAAGCGGTTACCTTGAAATTGAAGGGCTCATCAAAGATAAAAGGCTGAGAGTCGTGGGATTCACAGTCATGCCCGAGCAGGCGCTGCATGATTTGACAAACACAAAGAAGCGCAGGGCACTGATTGAATCATCGGTCCGTAACAGCATCGGCGGGTATTTCCCGGATTGCGAGATCAGGATACACGACGTCATACTGCTGCACGACCCCCACCTGCAGGCGGGATAGCCGTCAAGTCTCCTCTTTCCCTTACTCTCAAAATTGTGCCCAGTGAGCAGGAAAACTTTACACTTATCCCTTTTTAATCTGTTGGCAACAGAAACTCTCGAATACAGAATTACTATTTAAACTCAAGATGTTACCAAACGTATAAAGAAATATCCTGCAGCAATGTAAGGATTTCCCGAACCATGTCGGAATTGCTTACATAAAAACAGTCTTTATTCATAGGCCGTTGCAGGTAAAAATCATTTAAAATAAAAGACTTTGCCTTCCGGCATCTTATTTGCGTTCTTTCTGAGGAAGAACTTACTACATATAAAGCAATACGGGGAAGGGGGGTGAGAGGTCGGTAGTGCAACTAAGAACAATTCACAGGAAAACAGAGAAACTTATTTACATGCAAAAAGGAGGGGGAAAAATGGGAGACAAGATTAACAAATTACTACTGATTGCGGGGGTCTTTTTCGTAGCCGCTTTTTTTGCCTCAGGTCAAGTCTTTGGATATACAATAGGGGCGAGTTATGTATGGAATCCAGGCACCCCCAATTACAATCCATCGGCAGTTCTCCATACGGGAACGATAGATACAAACCTTTGGGTAGCTGGAGATTTTCTGGGAAGATCAAGTACGCAACCATACGCAGGGGGATATGGTGACAGCGGGATCAGTGTCAACTGGGATGACACGTGGATATCATGGATAGGAGATCCTAATACCAATGGTGATGCCTTAGACGGCTTGTGGGCCCAGATATTCTCCGATGGAGGATGGTGGGATATGGGCAGGCAAACAAGCCAAGTGGCGGTGTTTTCGAGTCAGGACCACGCGCCTTATCTTGGTGAGGGACTTGAATATCGGGTGTTTGGCACCAATAATTTGTGGGACAATACCAGTCTCAGCAGCCAGGCGGTACTGACAGATGTCTATCTTGACGGCTGGCGTACTCATGACCCTACTGAAGATTCCAATGGAAATGGGTGGCTAAGCGACGATATCAGCGCCGTCTTCCAGCTCGATGGAAGCTATCGGTATATAAAGCTGGTCGCATGGGGCGGTGGCAGCTACTCTGAACCGGAGATCGATGCAGTAGGAGCTCCAGTTCCCGAACCTTCTACATTCATACTCATAGGTACCGGCCTTATTGGTCTTGCCTTCTTCAGGAAGAGATTTAAACAATAAAACCTATTTCGATAATAATTCGATAATAATGAGCCTCAGAAGGGGGGATACGGTAAAACCGTATCCCTCTTTTTTGTGTTAATCCACTCTCCCGCCAAGGCCTGCCCCCGGCGAAATGCTTAATGCAATTTGTAGTTGGTTAGAACCACAAATGAGGCCCTCAAAAACCAAAGGAAAGTCAAGGTAAAACTTAAAAGAGGGGTCAGCCTCTAAAACGTTTGACCACGAATTTCTCTTGACTTTTAGTGCAGTACAAAAGGGCATGGTGGCGGTGGCTGGACTCGAACCAGCGACACTACGGATATGAGCCGTATGCTCTGACCGACTGAGCTACACCGCCGGGAAATTTTCTCAGAGAATAGGATTATCAAGGTAACAGAATTAACCGGATAAAGTCAACGCCCCCTGGAAAAGGGGGCGTCCCTTGCCCTTTCATCCCCCTTTGGGATATATTATCCTATGCTCAAGATAATGCGCAGCCACAAGTTCTTCACGGTGTTCCTGCTGTCCGCGATCACCATCATGATTTCCATCGCCTTTATCTTCTGGGGTATCGGCCCCAAGGACAACCCGTCTGTAACCTTTGTTGCGCAGATCAACGGCGAGAGAATCACCCGACCAGTTCTGGCGGGCGTATGACAATGAGTATGAGAGTCTGAAGAAACAGTTTTCCGATCCCAAGGATATCGACAAGCGAGAGCTCCAGGACAGGGTTCTTGCCAGGATGATCAACACGAGGGTTCTCCTTATCGCAGCCCGGCGGGCGGGCATTACCGTTACGGAAAAGGAACTGCAGGAGGCCATAAAAAACCAGCCCTTTTTCCAGAGAGACGGCGCGTTTGACCCTGATCTCTATAAAAGGAAGCTGAAGTTCAACCGCCTGACCCCCCAGGCATATGAAAGCAGTGTAAGAAACGACATGCTCATCACAAAAATGACCCGCCTCATAACGGAAACAGTGGAGCTTTCACCGGATGAATTAAAGATCATCGACTCCATCAAGGGCGGCAACAAGGACCAACTCTCTGAAGTATTCCGCGCCACCAAGGGCAGCCAGATGATAAACGCCTACATAGCGGCCATTAAACGGCAGTTGGACATAAAGGTCAACAGGGATCTTATTTCCTAAGCCTCAGTTTTCGCGGGCCGGATTCGCAAATCTCATCGCCGCTTTTACATCATCCATAATCTCGTCAATCTCAAAGGGCTTGTCTATGCACTTGACCACCCCCTGCCTTGATATATCATTCAGGACGGATTCGGACAAATCCGCTGAGATGACGATTACAGGGGTGCTTACAGCCACATTTCTGATCTTCCGGACAATTTCGTGATCCTTGACATCAGGCAGGTTCAGGTCCGTGATAATAATATCATACCGGTCTTCGTGGAGTTTCTGTAAGGCGTCATCCCCGGTATAGGCACAGTTGACGGCATAGCCGCCGGTTTTTTCAAAGCTCTGCTTCAATGACCAGCATATCAGCTCTTCATCATCCACTATCAGTATCTTAACCCTTTTATCAGCATTCACCATGTCCTTAACGCTCTCCCATCTGTATCTTGTTCACTTTACGGCGGCAAAAAACATCGCCGGCGCCGCAAGGCGGGCTGCCGGGTATGTGAGTAAGGTAAAGGCTAAAGCCGGTAGCCTGTCATGTCTCGTTTATTAGAAGATGCAAAAATAATGCCTGTAATATGCGCCTGATTCCGGTATAAAAAAGCCGCCTCATACTGAAAATTGCTGAATTTCACCTGTACACTGCGGGATTTCACACAGAAACCGGGAAAAACATAGGGGATAAATTTTTTAAATATCAAAAAAAGTTTGAAAAGAAATAAGGCAAATATACTATAATTAATGTCATGAAAAAATTCCCCCTCATAGTGTTTTTTGCGGTCTTTGCCGGTATTATGCTGTCCGCACATCAAGGCGGATGGGCCGCTGGCGGGAATGTAACAACAACTGTAACAAAGGATACAGATATCCATTACACGGGCAAGTACTGCACTGAATGCCATGAAAAAAGGCCGGTGAAGGGCGGCAAGAAATTCCTGAAGTACAACGGTGATTTCTCGAAGTTATGCTGGTGCCACGGTTATACGCCCGGCGCTTACATCCATCCGGTGGGCGTGGTGCCCTCAAAGGAGAAAAAGAAAAAAATACCAAAGGATTTCCCACTCGTCAACGGCAGGCTATCCTGCATTACATGCCATGACATATACCTGCAGTGCCGGGTTAATCCCCAGGCAAAATCGCTGAACAAGAGATTTCTCAGAGGCGCTCCATACTTGAGCCGCACGACACTGTGTTTCAGATGTCATGATGAGAAAAAGTACAAGATGCTCGACCCCCATAACCAGTTGACCCGGAAAGGGGAGATCATCATACAGAAGTGCCTGTACTGTCACGTGGAAAAGCCCGATGAAAAACGTGCGACCTTTAAAGAGGTCAAGCTGATCGGCAATCTCGAGGTGCTCTGCTACAGGTGTCATTTCAAGCAGAGCCGCCTGCATCCCATCAATGCCAATCACCTGCGCAAACCTACCGCCAAGATACTGGCGATGATGAAGGAGTCGGAAAAGAAATACGGTATCATACTGCCGCTTGATTACGAAGGGAAAATCACATGCCCCACGTGCCACAACCCGCATGAAAGAGGGGTTATCCCAACAAACAAGCCCGGGGCAAAAGGGGCGAGTGAAAAATACCGGCTTCGTCTTTCAAAGGAAAATCTTCAGATATGTATTGCCTGCCATAAAGACAAGTTCCAGCAACAACAGCAGCAGCGATAATCGGAAATTTTTTCGGTACCACCACGCCCCCCCTCCCACCGGCAATGTTTTTATTAATTATTAACCTTATTATTACGGAGTGGAAAGAGATTCCTCTCTTATGGATCAGCACCCGATATGGAGCTTCCGTGACATCCCGAGGCCCCTGCAGTGGCGCAATTGTTGCTCGTGCTGTTTTTCGGCATCCCGGAATAACTGAAGGGACCACTGGCCTTTCTGAAGCCGGTTACCTTGAGGGTGTTGCCGTTGTAATTGTACGGCGCTGGATCGGAGCTATAGCCGATAAGCCGCGACCTCTTTGAGCCGTGCGGCACGGCTACATGGCACACGACACAGGGCTGGTCCTGGTGGCCGCCGCTGCCGCCGCGGCCGCCCCCACCGCTCTGTGAATGAACATTGTTCTTCCATGTGCCGTCATAAATAGGGTGGCAGTTTTTGCAGAACAGGCCGCCGTATGAGGTGAAGTTGTTCTTGTCGCTTAATTTCCAGAGCTGCCCGTCATTTCTTGCAGGCCAGTATTTGTAGGAACCCTTTAACATGAACTTTACATTGGAGCCGTGGGGCCCTTTTGCCCCGGAGCCCTCGTTGTCCGCTCCGTGGCAATCCGAACAGTACATGGTCTGGTTGCCCACATTTGTCCACGGCGCGGACATCTGTGATGATGTAAGGGCCTTCGGAGAGTATGAGCCTGTCTGATTGTTTAATGTCACCACTACGGAATGGACGGATTTATTGTTTCTGTTGAACTCCCACGCCTGATCAGTGATATTTACGCCGGACGGCCCGATGATCGATGAGACAGCGTTTGTCAGGCTGCCAAGGCCGTAGTATGAATGGCACTTGAAGCATATCTGGTATTCCTTGCTGCTTCCATCAGGATAGGCCGGAGGCCTTCTGACGGTGAATATCTTCGGCTGTGTCCAGATGGACGGCCACGACGGCACCACGCCCCACACATTCTTCAGCACGTCAGAGACCGCATTCCCGGGACGGCTATGGGTCGAGCCCGTGGAGCCGAGGGCGTGGGGATTGTGGCAGTCTACACATTCGGCATGCCTGTTGGCCGGCCCGAAACTGCTGCCGGCCTCGGACCTGCCTGTCTCGGGCAGCACATGACGGTTATTGAACCTGTGCGTGGGATGGCTGTAGGTCTTGTTCAACTGCGCCTTTACGTTCTTGAAGGCACCGCCCTGTGTGCCGTCATGGCAGGCCTCACAGCCCATCTCATAGGCAGGGCTGTCCCCTGTCTTTGAATCACGCGCAAAGAGCATGTTCGGGATCAGGCCCCCACCGTCATCATAACCGTGCGGATTGTGGCAGTTATGACAATTTCCGGCATCATCAAGAGGCGGTCCGGGAGGCACCGGGTCGGGGCTCCACAGCATATTGCCGCTTGAATAGTGGATGGAGTTGTTATATTTTGTCTTTCCCTGGTATATCCCGTATCTTCCGTATCCCAGGGGCATTGAACCTATGGTGAAGGTCTCGTGGCAGGCATAGCAGAGTTCGTTTTTGTCAAGCCCGAAATTGGATCTGAACAGTGCATAGGAGGTCGGGCCTTCAGAGGCGGGCGGTGTGGGCTCATTCCCGTCAATACCGGCATGCTGCTCATGGCATTGGGCACAGAGCCCCTTTGTGGTATAGGGAAAGCCCGGGACCACAACCGAGCGGTCGGCATCCGTCCCGTGCCTCGTGGATGTATATGTGCCTGCGCCTGCATTACCGGCAACCAGCAGTAACCCCATGGCCAGGGTTATTAAAACAGCTTTCCGTAATTTAATGCTTCCGTCTCTCAATTTCCTTCTCCAAATCAGTGATAGTCGGTCATTCCTCAGCGCTCGATGACCGTTGTCTCCGTCTAATTCTTCGATGTATGACATACATTGCATCCCGATAAAGCCGTCGAAAGTGTCGGGCTCTTATAATCCCACCTCAGGATCTTGTAATATGGTGAGGCATGCGCGCGGTGGCAGGACAGGCACATGACAATATCAGTGCCCGGCCTTACCCTCGTGGTGTCCGGCACATTGTCAGGGTCCGGCCTCGCCACGGGCGCCGTCATGCTGTATGTTGTATAATTTGCATATTCGCCGGAGGCCTTCAGCGCAATATCCGTCGGGTGTCTTAACCACGGCGATGAGGTCCCGACCGCGGAAGCGCCTCCCGTCCATGTGTGAAAGTTACCGTGGCACCTGGAGCAGAGATAGCTGATGGTATCAGCGGATGGGCCCGTGGAGCCCTTGTACTCGTTATGGCTTGTGTTTATATTGTCCTGTTCCCAGTCAGGGTCTTCCTTCCCCACCACGCCCTTCAGAAAACGGTAGCTCAGGCCTACGGAACTTCCGTCGACACCTCCGGAGTCATCCGCATGATGGGCACCCTTTAATGCAGTGTATTCATTGCCTGCACTCCTGTCGCCGTGGCAGCCGTATTGTCCCGCGCATCTCAACTGCGCTGCCATGGTCGTACCTCCCGGAGGGGTGAGACCCAGGACTGAATCCTGGGATGTTATTCCTGCGGGATTGTGGCCTTTGGAGTCATCCGATTTCACGTAATAGTAATTCCCGCCGGCAAGTGGATCAACCAGTGTAAACGTATTGAATACAATGGGCGTGTCATTGACTATGGTACTGCTTCCGGTGGATGTATGGCAGCCTGTGCAGTCGCTTACGAGTAAAAATTGATTCGGTGTTGTATCAGCTTCAAACGTGTAGGTGGACGTGTTCAACTCTGTGGCCACAGGCCGGCCGTCCTGGCTGTTATGCATGGTGTGGCAGTCACTGCAGTGATAACCGCTTTTAACAGCCGCGCGTGATGCCCCGGCTGCTACAAGCAAGAGTAAAAGAATAAAAGAGCTTACAAAGTATTTTTTCGGTTTCACCTCATATCCTCAAACTATCTTATTTTAGAATATACCGCATCTCAAACCTGCAAGTGCGGCGGCAGGAAAGCCTGCCGTAAAAGCTTCTGTCTATAAAGGTTCTTCGGCAGTCTCTGCCGCTGCCTTTAGCAACCCTTAAGATTCAGTAATATTATTCACAACTTATGGCACTGGATGCACAGCGCCCGCGCCCTGTCGAATGTGAGCATGTATTTCGCCCTCGCTGAATGCATGCTGTGACACGAAAGACATGTCAGCGGCTGTCCGTTGCGGGGGTCCTTTACATCCGCACCTATCGGATGTGTTATCTTGTGCTGCGCCTCATGGCATCTTGCACACATGGTGATTTCATCTGAAATATAATAAAGCTTCCGCTCCGAATGCACCGGTATGTGACATTCAAAACATTTCCTGTTTTTGATCGGGGCGCACTTTACGGTCTTCAGGGCCTTCTCCATGGAGGCCGTCCGTTTTTCGGTTTTCTCATGACAACTGATGCATATCCTCTGCTCGTTCTTTGTGAGATTCCTCTTGCCCGAGGCGTGATAATCATGACAGGTGTTACAGGAGTTCTTTACGTCCTTCACATGCACGTCGTTCTCCATATATAAGATCTTCGGGTCATCCTTTTTATGGCACTTATAGCACAAGGCATCCCCTTCCGCCTTGGTGGTGATCTTCCTGCCGGGTTTAATGGGATTGTGGCACTCCGTGCATTTCTTGATCATGAAGGCGGTATGGCCGTACGGGCCGAGAATCCCCTTGTCTTTTGAGCTGTGGCCTGAATGGCATGTCGTGCAATCCATGTCTTTTATCGCAGAGGCAATGGATACCCCGCCCGCAGTGCACGCGGGGGTTGAGTGGCATGTCCGGCACAGCCTGTTGGGGGATGAACGCAGCAGGTTGTCTTCAACAGAGCCATGGGAGTCATGGCACGCCGAGCACTTGCCTTCCCTGAACGGCAGGCATGCATAGGATTTCTTCATCTGATCCTTGATGTCCTCGTGACAGTTCAGGCAGAGGGTTTTTTCTTTTGGACTCTTGTTCTCCCCGCTGTGGGCATAATGGCAGTCAGTGCATATGCTCTCCCTGAGCGCGCTGTGCATGGCGCCCTTCCGGACAAGGTCTCTGATATCCGTGTGGCAGTTCATGCAGATGGAATCAACATCGTTGCTCATCAGGCCCTTGACATTACTGACGTGTGAATTGTGGCATTTCAGGCACCGGCCCTTTTTAAAAAGGACGTGAACGTATTTATCAGACAGCTCCTTTTTCAATTCCTTGTGGCACTTGTAGCAGAGCTCGGGTACCTTGCCTTTGAGCTTGACCCGTGCAGAGGCATTACCGCCGGTGATGAAGGATATCGCAAGCACTGAACACAGGAGGATAAGCAGGCGCCACTGCGCCGCCTTCCTGTGAGTGTTTTCCGTCATGCGCTCTTTTGACTTAATCATGGCACGCCTCGCAATCCCCCTGTCTGAAGGGTTCATGAGTTATGCTTTTAAGCATACCGGGCTTTTCCGTTACATGCGGTTCGTGGCAGCTCAGGCAGCGGCTGATTTCAGCCACCGGCTGTCTGTGGCCGCTTAGAAGCCTTTCCGTATCTATCAGATGACACTGGATACATATCTGTGGATCCTTCCTGTTAAGCAGTTTCTTCAGGCCGGAGTAGTGTGATGTATGGCAGCTCAGGCAGTCCCCTTCTTTCATTGACAGATGCCCCTTTCTCGCCTTGGTTGTGACTATTCGCTGGTGGCAGGATAGGCAGAGTTCGTTCGGGCGGTTCAGCAACTGGTATCTGAGCTTTGTCCCGTGGGGGTTGTGGCATTCAGTGCACTTTCCTTCTTCGACGGGAAGGTGGACATTGTCGCTGAGCTTTACCTCGGCCTCCAGGGTCTTATGGCAGTCATAGCACAGCTCTTTCAGGGGCTTGACCGTGGAGGCGGTATAATTGCTTGCATGCGGGTCATGACATGTTTCACATTTTCGCTCCCGGAACAACGGATGGGTGCCGTCTTCGCCTACTTCAAGAAACATGCTGTCATGGCAGGTCACACAAAGCCGGTCAGGCGGATTTCTCAGCAGGTCCTTGAAGGCCGACGCATGGGACTTGTGACAGGCGGCGCACTGCCTCTTTTCCACGGGCGTATGGATATAAATCTTGAAAAACTCCGCCTCCGCCTCTTCATGACAGGTATAACACATATCCCGCAGAGGGGTTTTGAGCATTTCGGGATTGTCCGTCCCGTGCGAATCATGGCATTTCGTACACTGGAGTCTTGAAAACGGTTCGTGCGTGTATGCCTCTTTCATCTCTTTCGCCGTGTCTGAATGGCATGTAATACATATTTTCTTCGGGGATTCCTTCAGATAAAACGGATTCTTCGAGGCGTGCGGATTATGGCACGCAGTGCATCCCTGTGTTTTAATCGGCTCATGCAGGCGGCTTACATCCGTTTTCGGCCTCTCGGCGTGACAGCCCGTGCAGATTTCCACCTTCCCCTTCAGTGTAACCTTCGGGTAATCCGAGGCATGGGGGCTGTGGCAGGTCAGGCATTTGCCTTCGTCGGTCAGGGGATGCCTGTAGGCTGTCATATATTCCTTCTGCTCTTTCTTGTGGCACTTGTAACACAGCGTGTCACCCCGCGCGATTGTGCCCAGCGGATCAGTACCGCCAGCCGGTTTGTGGCAGGAGCTGCACCGGCCGAGCCCCACGGGCTCATGGACGGATTCCCTGAGCAGTTTGTCGTTTGTGGAGCTGTGCGGTGTATGGCAACCCGAGCACCCGGCCTCTTCAACGGGATAGTCCCTGTGAGCGGCGGTGAAAACACCATCGGTGTAATCATGGCAGGAGCCGCAGAGCTCGACCTCATCCTTTACGAGATTGTACTTGTATTGAGAGCCGTGCGGCGCATGGCATACAAGACAGCCCTTGTCAAGGGCCTTGTGGCGCTTTTTCCGCTCAAAGGCCCCCCTGTCATGACACGCAAGGCACTGTTCGCTGCCCACCTTTTCCTGCAGGAACCTGTTATCCGATGCATGGGGGTTGTGGCACGCAACGCACTTGCCCTGCTTCAGAACCGTATGGATGCTCGCCATATTTTCAACATCCTTTGCCATGTCTGAATGGCAGGTGAAACAGAGTTCATTCTCGTTCCTTTTCACAAAGGACTTAACGGCAAGCCTGCCGTGCCGGAGGTGGCAGGCCTCGCAGTCCCGTTTGCCCATCGGTGCATGAACGAACTTCTTCGCGAGGTCCTTCAGATTCTCCTTGTGGCACTCCAGGCAGGGTTTGGGCGCAAAGCCCCTCACCTTTCTTACCTTTTTCTCCGGGACACATGCGGCCACAACAGCGAAAACAAAGAACAAGACAAAAAGTCCCAGAAAATGTCTCCTGTAGCTGATCATATTCTTATCCGCCGGTCACTTCATGAACATCTTCTCGAATGATTCGACTGCATCATTGTAGATTTTTATCCGGGCGCCCTGTTTCAGCCTGTCAACATATCCGTCATAAAGCTCCCTGTATTTTTCCGCAAACACCCTCCTGCGCACGGCCTCCTTCACCCTGTCAAATTCATACGGCTCTTTTCCGGTTTTCTTCTGGAGCCTGATAATCCTGTAAAAGGGCTTGATCTCCAGAACAGGGCTTATTTCACCCGGTTTGAGCTTTTTCACAATCTCCCTTGCAGGCCCGGGCAACTGGTGTGCGGCCACCCAGCCGATATTGCCGCCCCTGGAGGCTGCTTCATCGACTGATCTGTTTTTTGCCAGCCAGGCAAAGTCCGCACCGTTTTGCAGGCTCCTTAACGTATCCTCCGCCTCCTCCCTCGTTTTCAGTGTTATCTGCTGTATGTTGTAACGGACGGGCCTGAGAAAATCCTCTTTATGACTCAGATAATAGTCTTTCAGATCCTTGTCGGAGATTTTTACATTGGGGGAGAGCACTTCTTTGATAAATGTGTTCATCAGCACCTGGTTCCTGTAGCGAAACACCATCCCCTTCAGCGGGGATCTTTTTTCATAATGACGGCTGAGGGCCTCCGTGTCCACCAGTTTACTGTCGATCCAGTTGTCAAGTATTTTTTTCACCGGCTGCATGTAATTCTTCGGGATCATGGCCGCAAACTCCCCCACCGTCAGGATGGAGCCGTCCAGTTCCACCAGCGGCCTTTTATCCTTCAGCAGCCTTTCCCGCTCCGCGCCTTTAACGGACGGGTCGATGGATGCAAGGATTTCACGATTGATCTTCAGGTCCGCCTTTTCACGGAGATATTTCAGATACTCATCGCTGCGCGCCGCCTCCCTCTGCCGCCTTATAGCCCGTTCTATATTCTTTCTGACGCGGGGGAGTTCATCATCCGGGGCCTCCTGCCTGTCCATGAGTTTCAGTATGTAGTATTTCCTGCCGGACCTGGTGACACCGGTGATCTCTCCGGGTTTCAGCCCCGATACAGCCGCCGCCAGCGCGGGGCTCAGGGCGTTCCGCCTGAGTGTAACCGTACCGTTGTTGTTTTTATGGGAGTAAGCGGAGTATTTCCGGGCAAGTTCCATGAAATCCTCCCCATTCTTCAGTTGCGCGAGTATCTTATCCGCATCTTCTTTACTGTCGACCTCGATTATACCGAGGGAAAGACGCTCATAATTCTCCTTGTAGAAATTTACTATGTCTTCTTCACTGACCGTGACTTTCGAGGCGATCTCATCCTCATACAGCCTCATCACCGATTCCCGGAGGATATATGCGTCTATCTTCTTCTGGACCTCCGGATACTCATCCATGCCCATGCGCCTTGCTTCCTGGATGATCAGTCTTTCATCTATCAGCTTCTGGAGATATTGTGATATATTCAGGTCTCCGGCGGATGAAAGATTCTCCCTGCGATGGGCTACATCTAATGAATATTCCAGATCGGCTTCGGTTATCGGCTCGCCGTCCACCACGGCGAGAATATCTCTTTTATGCGATATGGATGCGCAGCCCGATAAGATCAGGGCGCATATAACGGCGCATAGTATGCAGCGTAACACGTCGTCCGTCTTTGTCGGGTTCAGCGGGCTATGTATTTTCAATATGGTCATCAATCATTGGTTCAGCGCCATTGTTCCATTCACTTCTTCCTGCATTCTCTCAACCAGTTCCGACACCGCCCTGTAGGCCACTTTATCAACGGTTCTGATCCTCCCCCGGTCAAACACGACTATGTCATCCTCCCCGGTCAACTGGTGACTATTATACCACAATATCCTGTTGTTACGGGCGTCCAGCAGCCTGACTGTAACGGCCACCGCCGGGGGGTCGGATGCGGAGTAGCGCTCCACGGTACCCACCACGATCCCTTCCACATTCAGGGCCCGCGACAGCGCCCTCATATCTTCAAAATCCAGTTCCCCCCTGCTCCTGATGCTTCTGTCCACGATCACTTCCCTGACATTACCGTACTCCACCGGCACAAATCTGCTGTTCTTCAGCATGTCCACGAGCAACAGATACGTGCTGATCATTCCTGCATTCCTGAACTTGCTGCGGTTCAGAAACGGCAGCACCGCCACCCTGAAGGCAGCGTCTTTCCGGGAGCGGGATGTACTGAAAGAGGCAAGCAGCCTGTCTACGGCCTCGGGGACAAGATCCTGTACGGTTCTTATCTTGCCTGTTTCCAGTATCCCGGCAAAATCATCCCCTGTAACAGAGGCATAGTCAGCCCAGACAACGGCCCCGTCCGATGCGTCGATCAGTCTCGACAAAAGGCCGACCTGGGGGTTTTTCCCGGCGGAGAATGAAACAACCGCGCCTGTCAGGATGAATGAGACGCCGAATCCATCTTTTATCTCGCGGGCAAGTCCGGCCGGTACATAGCCGGTATATCTGATCCTTTTCCGGCACAGCATATCATAGAGGGCATCCTCTCCCACCACTTCGTATCCCTTTTCTTCGAGGCGGCCCACCAGCACGGGCATGGACTCTTTCAGTGCGGCTGCACTGTCTGTCAGATTGGCGAATGGAAACACAACGATTCTTTTACCGGCAGGGTTCGGTGTTTCTTCTTTTTTAGGCGGGACTTCCGGCAGCGCAGTATCCTGTTTAACGCCCTTATGTCCGGAACAGGATAAGAGGATAAAAAACGATATAACCCAGATAAGACATACTTTCTTCATCGGCAAAATAAACACCCAGGTGCAGGGAAAGACATTAATCTGGAAGTGATTTTTTTTATTCGGTAAACGTCTGTAGCGCCTCTCTTACCACCGCCACGACGGTCTCGCTCATGGTTTTGGATTTCGCTCCGAAATGCCTTGACATAAAACTGCTTCCCCCGAGCGTTCTTGTAACCGACCACAGGATGGTACCTGTATTTACATCAGCCATCATCAGGGTAATCGTCACTTCCGGCGCCGTGACACTGCCGAATTTCACCTCACCGTACTGCTGTACCGAACCTAAAATAAGTGCCTGGACATTGAGTAATTTCCCTATCTGTTTTATCTGGTCGGGATTCAGGGATGCAGCCGACTTGATATTCAACTTCTCCAGGGCGGCCGTTACCTCGCCGGGAATCGTTACATCGACAAGCCCCGATGCGAGCAACTCACTGATAACCGTCTGCCTTACGATCTCATCCGCATATCTCTCATCCGTCAGGTTCTGCAGGGGCATCACCGCCACCTTTTTGATGAAACTGAAGTCTACATCCTCGCGCATATAATAAACAGGTGCGCTCTTCCTGTAGCATCCCGCCACAGAAAGCAATATAATAACTACCAGTATAAATATGGACTTTTTACTTAAACTCATTTTGTCTTTCCCGGTTTCTTAAGATTGTAAATTCAGCAAGCGCTCTATTTTATCATAAAGATGAGATTATCAGACAGCATTTATCGGGTTATTATAATTTTTTATCGGATTGCCGGGTACCGTACCCCGGCCTCTGCCTATTGAAACAACGTATCCAGCGCCTCTCTTACCACCTTTGCAGCGGCCTCATCCAGCGTGGGGCCCTCCACGCCGAAGTGCCTCGTCCAGAAACCGGCACCCCCTGAGGTATTCGACGCCGCCCAGATAATATCGCCTGACTCCGGCTCAATGAGCGTCAGATTAACTGACACCTCCGGGTATGTTACAGATATGCCCTTCCTGATCCCGAAGGCCCCTACCGACCCCTTCATGACCGCATCCACACCCAGGGCATCCCCGATGTCCCGTATGTTTTCAACCGTTATATTGCGGATAGACCTTATCCTCTGTTTTCTCAAAACAGCCGTGATCTCACCCGGCTCCGTAACTTCAACGCCCCTGGACATGAGTTCTATCATAACGGCCCTTCTGACCCTTTCCGCGGCATAGGGTTCAGACGTGTAGTTTTCAAAGGGCAACACTGCTATTTTCTTAATACCCGCAATATCAAACTGCGGCCTCGTGTAGCTCGTATAGTTCTTCGTGCCGCTGCACCCGTAAATAAAGACAAGCAGGCATACGGCGGCCAGTAATACGGAAATGGATGTTTTTCGTCTTTTCCCTGACATGTTATACATAATTCAAATTAAAGGCATAAAAACAACGCCGGTTTATGTATCATTAAATCCGACCATATACAAGATAACTGTTTGAGCCGCAATTTTCAAGCAGGCTCAGAATCTTATGTTCAGATTTGCGTTCAGACTGTGGTTTTCGGCCCTCTCCTCCCGCATATCCCGCGCATAGTTGTAGTTCATCCTGGCCCTGATGAATTTTGTTACGACCCAGGTTACGGAACTGCCCAGCCTGTCTCTCGTGCCTGAGCCTGAGAAATTGTCATGACGGAAATCCATGTTCACCTGTATAACCGGAAGCGGATACAGGTTCACGGTCACTCCCTCTGTTGTAACCGTATCTCCGTCGGAGTCCGATACCTCGAACCTTCCGGAGAGGTTTACCAGGCGGCCCGGCCGGTAAGTAATTACCGCCGCCCCCTTTTTTGAGTCACTGGATGAACCGTCAGCCCGTGATGAGAAAAAACCGTACGTGAAGGTGCCCGTTACCCTCCGGGTAAAATCAACATCGAGGGAGCCGTTGATAAACCGGCTGGATGACTGTGTGTCGCTTTCAAAAGAGTCGGTCAGGGTATACCCCATGTCTGTAATCATGTTGATGTACCTGTACAGCCTGGAGCCGACGCTTAACAGGACTGTATTGTCCGTCGACGACCTCTCTCCGGAGTCAAACCTGTCACTCCTTATCAGGGAGAGGGTTGCATCAACGGCAGGCACCGGCGATGAACTGAAAGACAGCGAATAGGTGTTATAGTCTATGTCCGTGGTGCCGGTGTCGTTAAAAGTCTCGTTCCGCTGAACCCCGAGGGAGGTGGTGAGCAGCTTGTGGGCCATCCACGTAGCGCCGGCGCTGTAGTTTCTCTGTATATTGCAACTGAAGTCATCCTTTTCCCCTGAGGCGGATTTATTGAATATATTCGAAAACATGCCGCTCACAGAGGCAGGCACTGAATCGGGATTCTGATCCGTTCTCGTTATGGAATAGGTCACGGAAAACAGCAGCTTGTCCACGGGCCTTGCGCTTGCGCTGAAATTCAGCCCCTGCGAAAAGTATTCAGACTCTGTTGTAAGGCTGTCCGTGCTGTCCGTGCCGTAGGCCTCG
>JAADFS010000056.1 GCA_013152795.1 Deferribacteres bacterium | reverse complement strand
GCAATAGTTTTATGCCACTGTAAGGTAAAGCTGAAGCCTTTTTCCGCAGGAACATGCGGACTGCTATGAGAATAGAAGGGTTTTCAAGGATTGAAATAGACGAGTATCCACTTATATTCTTAAATAATCCTGCCAATTTTACGTCAGATTTGTGTCAGATAAAAAAAGTTTTGTGTCAGATTCGAAGAAAGGAATGGTTTCAAGTCTTGCCTTTTGCAATTTCCAAAGAAACCTGATAAAGACAACACTTGGCAAGACCGTTAAGCTAAACAATAGCAGGGTTATTATTTAGTGTCAACCTTCAGGAGAGTTGCGGGGTAACAAAGTTCAGAGTTAAGGGTGCAGTTGTCAGGGTGCAAAAGGGAACAAGCCCCCCTCGCCTGTCGGAAGGCGTTGGGGGGGAGATGACTCTAACTGATCAACGGGAAAAGTGGACCGTCCGTCACAATGAAGAAGATACAGTCTTCGTCTTCAGGCACCCGGTAAGGGCCGTGTATGTCACCTTTCGGGGCGTAGAAGTACATCCCCTTTGACGTCTCCTGTCCGGTTTCCGTGTTTATCAGTTTGCCCTGCATGATGAAGATGTCGTGACCGCAGGGGTGGCCGTGCTTGGGCTCAAGGTAACCCGCGGGGAATTTCACTATGGCGGCCACCGCCCCGGTCTCTTCGTCAGCGCTCAGTACCTTGAGCATGGCTCCCGGCGGCAGGTCGGACGGCGCGGGTGACCATTCCATTGTCTCAGGATTGATAACAACCGTAGGTCTCATTTTCGTTCCTCCTTTTTTGAAATAGTATCTTACAGTGGCATATAACATTGCCGGCGGGCAGGAGAGCCCGACGGAAAGGCTTTATCTGCTATTCCGTTAGCGGTACTAAGCCTCCTCCCGATATGGGAGGGGGGACTTGTTTCATTCTGCACCCTGACAACTGCACCCTTAACTCAGAACTTTGAACTTTGAACTCTGAACTTTGTTCCCCGCAACCCGCAACCCGTTTAGGTAATTATATTGAACTTATTACAGGAACTCAAGAGAGGTTTTATACATTCTACCTGTGTCTCTTGACACCTTCCCTGGCGCAGAACCTGCTGATACTGCACATGCTGCACAGTGGAGACAGGGGCCTGCATATGCCCTGTCCAAAGGCGACGAGCAGTCCGTTTATACTGAGCCAGTATTCAGCGGGTAATTTTTCCCTCAGTGCAAATTCCGTCTGTTCCGGGGTTTTGGTCCTGACATAGCCCCATCTGTTGGTTATCCTGTGGACATGGGTGTCAACGCATATGCCGGGCTTTCCGTAGCCGAGGGTCAGGACGAGGTTTGCGGTCTTCCTTCCCACACCCTTAAGCCTGAGCAGTTCATCAAGGCTGTCCGGCACCACCGAACCGTACTCTTTCACGAGCGTCCTGCTTATATCCCGTATCCTCCCTGCCTTGACTTTGTAAAACCCCACGGGATAAATCGCTTTTTCTATTTCCCTGACGGAAAGCGCGGACATGGTCTCTGCATCCGGAGCCAGGCTGAAGAGTCTTGCGGAAGCGAGGCCTGTGGTCCTGTCCTGTGTCCTCAGGCTCAGTATGCAGGAAATGAGAACCTTGTATGGGTCCCGCGATTGATTAGCCATGTTTTCAAGCCACGGCAGTTCAAGCCCCTGCACCTGCTTTTTCAGCAGGGGCATCACCTTATGCAAGTCAGCAGTATTCATCCGAATAAAAGTACCTTAATAATATCAACCTCCATATTGCGGTGTAAACCTCAATGAGGCATGTTGGTCAGGCGGGTTGCGGGGAACAAAGTTCAGAGTTCTAAGTTCTGAGTTAAGGGTGCAGGGGGCAGAAGGAAACAAACCCCCTCCTGAACTGAGAACTGAGAACTTAGAACTCCTCTTTAACTTTATTGACTCTGTATGATCTAAAATATATAATTCTAAATGGTTGCTTATTTATGTTCTTTAATAATCAAAACAGAAACCGGAGAGATATCATGCCTTTAAAGAAAATAAAATCCAGCATTATACTGTTTGCCGTTGCACTTTTATGTTCATTGAATCTCTTGCTGTCCGGCGCCCATGCGCAGGCATCGCGAATATCCGAAGAATCAGTGGACGTCCTTACAAAGACCGGCCAGGCCCTGGCGGAGCTGGCGGAGGCCGTCAAGCCCGCCATAGTAAACATCTCGACAACGAGGACGGAAAAGATAAGCCGGTTCAACCCGTTTCTGAATGACCCGTTTTTCAGGAGGTTCTTCGGCGACAATCCCCGTTTCCGCGAGGCGCCGAGAAAGCGCAGGTCCGTAAGCCTCGGTTCAGGCGTTATCCTCTCATCCGACGGCTACATCTTAACGAATAACCATGTCGTAAAAAATGCCGACAAGATAAAGGTCATACTCTCGGACAAGAGGGAATTCACCGGCAAAATAATCGGCAGTGACCCGAAAACGGATTTATCAGTCATCAAGATAGACGCCACCGGCCTTCCCACCCTGAAGATGGGTAACTCCGACGAATTGAAGGTGGGGGAAATCGTGCTGGCTGTGGGGAATCCGTTCGGACTGAACCAGACCGTTACAATGGGAATAGTCAGCGCGGTCGGAAGGGCCAATGTCGGGATCGCCGATTATGAAGATTTCATCCAGACGGACGCTGCAATCAATCCGGGGAATTCCGGAGGCGCGCTGGTCAATGTCAAGGGCGAGCTCGTGGGTATAAACACCGCGATATTCAGCACAACCGGAGGCTACCAGGGAATAGGTTTTGCAATCCCGAGCAACATGGCAAAGATCGTCATGGACAGCCTGATAGAAAAAGGAAAGGTCATCAGGGGCTGGCTCGGCGTGTCGATACAGGCCGTGACCCCTGAACTTGCCCAGCAGTTTCATCTTGAAAAGGATTACGGCACACTGGTTGCCGATGTAGTTGAGAACAGCCCCGCTGAAAAGGCGGGACTCATGCGCGGGGACGTGATAATAGAGTTCAACGGCAAGCAGGTAAACGAGCCCTATATTCTCAGAAACATGGTGGCCGCCACACCTCCCGGAACAGAGGTGTTCCTGAAGGTGATAAGGGAAGGGGAAATCGAGGAGCTCAAGGTCACTATCGGCGAGCTTCCCTCGGATATCCAGAAGACACCTGCTGCATTCAGGAATGCGTTAAAGGGAACCAGCGTCCAGGAGCTGACCCCTGAAATCAAGAGGCGCTTGAATATCCCCGATAAGATCAGGGGTGTTGTTGTTACTGATATAGAGGCCGGAAGCCCTGCCGAGACAGCGCTTATGCCCGGAGATGTCATCCTGGAGATAAACAGGAGGGCCATATCCAATGTCGAGGAGTATGAGGCCATTGTATCAAAGATCAAACCCAAGGAAGACATACTGCTGCTCGTCTACCGCAAGGGCTCGACCATATTCATAACCATCGGTGCGGAGTGAGGCGGTTGTGGGTTACGGGTTGCGGGTTGCAGGTTGCGGGTTAGAGGGAATTTAATATCTTCATTACCTCGGCGAGGGGGATATCGAGTTTCTCTGCTATCCTTTTACAGTCTTCGTATTCAACGGATATCCTGCGGCTTTTTGTCCCGGCCTGTATTACCTTTACGTTTACCGTACCGAATTTCGTCTCCACCAGTTTAATACTGCGCGGCAGGGTCTTTCGGCCGGCGCTGTAAAACCGGAGGCCGATGCTCGTTGTCTCGCGCAGGATTATGTTGATTAAATCATCTTTTTTGTCTTCAGTGCAGAGCACGGTGAGTTTAATCCCGGGCCTGCCTTTTTTCATGATAATCTGCGTCAGAAAGACATCAAGGGCTCCTGCCTTAAACAGTTTGTCCATGACATACTCATAAACCTGCGGGTTCATGTCGTCGATATTGGTCTCTATGACCGATATCCCGCCGTCGCCCCTGTCAACGCGGCTGCCGATGAATATTCTGAGCACATTGGGCTGTTCCCTGAAATCCTTGGTGCCCGCCCCTGTGCCGGTCATTGAAATCTGCATTTCCGGAACAGGGCCGAATCCACCGGCAAGTGAAGACACCAGGACAGCGCCTGTCGGGGTGGTAAGTTCAAACGATATGTCGGAGGCGTAAACCGGTGTATCCTTTAACAATTCAACTGCTGCTGGCGCCGGTACGGGCAGGAGGCCGTGGTGTGTCTTGATCGTGCCTCTGCCGAGATTCAGGGGCGAGGAGTATACAGTGTCGACCTCCAGCATGTCGAGGCCTATCAGTGTTCCGAAAATGTCGACTATGCAGTCGACTGCACCGAGCTCGTGGAGGTGCACCCTGTCATACCTGCCGCCGTGTACCCTGGCCTCGGCCTCAAACAGTCTTCTGAAGATTGAAAGCCCCTTTTGCCTGACCGGCCCGGGCAGGGAAGAGGATTCAATGATTTTTTTTATATCCCTGAATTTCCTGTGGCCGGTCTCCTGCTGACCGCTGTCTTTTATAATGACGTCTACCTTTGTCGCCCTCAGTGAAGACCTCCTGACCTCTCTTGCGGCCAGCTCATATCCCTTTACCGGGAGGCGGCCCAGCTCTTTCGTGAGCTCCTCGATGGGCACGCCGGCATCCACCAGCGCCCCCAGAAACATGTCGCCGCTTATGCCCGAAAAACAGTCAAGGTATGCAATCATTTTTTAACCTTACCTTTCAGCCCCCTCCCCCTACCCCCCTCCCAATAGTGGAGGGGGAACTTGTTTCATCCTGCCCCCTGAACTCAGAACTCTGAACTCCGAACTCAGAACTCTGAACCCGCAACTCGCAACCCGCAACTCTCCGTCAGTATCAACGTCTATTGTTCCGGATCATTGCATTTATCTTGTGTGCGAGCACGCCGGCGCTGAAGCCGTTGTCGATGTTCATGACCGCTATGCCGGGGACACAGGAGTTGAGCATTGCAAAAAGGGCCGTGAGCCCGCCGAGGCTTGTGCCGTAACCGACGGATGTGGGCACGGCAATCAGTGGTTTGTCGGTCATCCCGCCGATCACGGACGGCAGGGCGCCTTCCATTCCGGCCACTACAATCAATACATTCGCCCCTGATATGATGTCTCTTGCATCCAGAAGCCTGTGCAGGCCCGCCACCCCCACATCAAATACAGCATCCGCCCTGGTGCCCAGGAAAAGGGCGGTGGCCATGGCCTCTTCGGCAACGGGTATATCCGCTGTGCCCGCGCAGATAACCGCGGCCGAGCCTGTCTTTTCAGCCGCGCCTCCGGCTGCTATCACGCCGGACTTTCCGAAATATTCAACCGGCACTTCATGCTCGCTGCACATGGACTCAATGTCCCTGAAGACCGCCTCCGAGGCCCGCGTAATCAGAAACCTCCCGCTGCTGCGCAGCATGCTGCCGGCAATAGCCCTGATATCCTCCGGCCTCTTGCCCTTCGCGAAGATCACCTCGGGGATCCCGTGCCTGAGTTCCCTGTGGTGGTCTACCTTTGCCACGCCGATGTCCTCGTACGGAAGGTGCTTCAACTGCTCAAGGGCACTGTCCACGCTCAGCCCCCCGCTTTTCAGTGAATTCAGAATTTTTTTCAGTTTATCGTTATCCATCTTAACTTATCCTTACAGTGGCATAAAATACCGCCGGCGGGGCAGAGGAGTCTGCCGGGAAAGCTTTATCTGCGATTCCTTCAGGAAATACTCCGCACGGCATATTGACGTCTTTTTGAACTTCACTTTCCGTTATTTCCTGCAACAAGAACATATTTCCAATATCTTATCGCTTTATAAAGGTTTTCCGGCAGGCTCCTCTGCCAGTTTATGGAACATTAAGAATAGTTGTTCTGGTCAAGGTCAATACTCCGACTTCAGGCTCCTTGTCATCAACTCTTTCACTGCATCAAGCGGGCTCTTGCCCTCCCTGATGACTTTGTATATCTGCTCTATTATGGGCATTTCAACCCCGTGCCTTTCAGACAGCTCATAGGCTGATTCGGATGTGGCGACGCCTTCAGCCACCATGGTCATGTTCGCAAGTATATCATTTAACCGCTCCCCTTTGCCGAGCCTGAAGCCCACGGTATAGTTCCTTGAAAGCGTTCCCGTGCAGGTGAGGACAAGGTCGCCGAGCCCGCTCAGTCCCATAAACGTCTTCTCCACGGCCCCCAATGCCACACCTATCCGCGTCATTTCCGCAAGCCCCCTTGTTATGAGCGCCGCCCTTGTACTGGAGCCGAGTCCGAGACCGTCGGATATGCCCGAGGCTATTGCCATGACATTCTTGAGGGCGCCGCCCAGCTCGGTGCCGATTACATCCGCATTGGTATATACCCTGAAATAATCCGTGCTGAACAAGCGCTGCAGTTGCAGCCCCTTTGCCCTGTCTTCAGAGGCGATGGTAACGGCTGTCGGGCGCTTCCGGATAACCTCGGCCGCAAAACTCGGCCCTGAAAGCACCGCGGCCTTCCTGCCCGAGACCTCTTCAAGAATTCCCGAGACCGTAAGCAGTGTGCCCTTTTCTATACCCTTGGATGCGTTAACCAGCAGGGCTCCGGCAGGTATATGACCGGATGCGGTATTGAAGACCTTCCTTGTGTGCTGCGTTGGAACCGCATTGACAACATATTCCGCATCTCTTAGTACCTCTTCGATCCGCGAAGAGACCATTATCCCGGAGGGAAGTGAGACATCCGGCAGGTACCTGTTTATCCCTGTCTTTTTTATCTCTCTTGCAAGGGCGTCCTCATAGACCCACAGCGATACATCATTGCCCTTGTCCGCGAGCAGGCAGGCAAGTGTCGTACCCCAGCTTCCGGCTCCTATGACTGCAATACGGCTCATGATATTCCCCTCAAACGAAAAGAACCGCCCTGAAACCGGGCAGTAAGAAATGATAACAAAAAAGCAGGACAATTACAAAATCGAACCTTGTTCTCAGTTAACCTTAATGTTGCATGAAGGGGCATGAGAGTTCCGGGTTGCGAGTTGCGGGTTGCGGGTTCTGAGGTCAACGGGTATAAGGCGATGGGAGATTGGAATTTCAACAGAAAAGGGTGCGGGAAGGGGTGGGGAAGTTTCAGAGTTCGGAGTTCAGGGGTTACTTGAGGACCACTATGGGGTTTGTGAACAGTTTGGAATTGGGTATGAGTATCCTGCTGCCGTCCCCTTCAAGTTCGGTGTATCGCAGGTCAATGGATACAACGGTGCCCTCATAACCGGATATCTTTATGCGGTTTCCTGTACCGAACGGACGGTACAGCAGGATCAGCACGCCTGCAAGGAGATTGGAGATGGTGTCTTTCAGGGCAAAGCCCAGCGCGAACCCGCTTAATCCCAGACCGGCTACAAGGGCCGAGACATTAACCCCCAGCGTGCCGAGCGCTGTGATGATACCGAAGATAATCAGGGTTATTTTGGCCGTACGGGCAAGCAGCAGGGCAAGGGCCGCGTCAAGGCCCAGTCTTGCGGAGATTTTAATTATGGCCCGCTTTGTCACATTGGCCAGAATCCAGAAGATCAGGAGAACAACTACGGATATGCCGATCTTCAGGCCGAGAAAGGTGGTTTCCTCAAGTATGGCCTGCAGTATGTTTTCCGTGTTCATGGTAATGATATTAGCAGAAGAAGCACCCCAAGGCAAGCGGAAGAGTTGTGCCGGCCTGTCTG
>JAADFS010000055.1 GCA_013152795.1 Deferribacteres bacterium | reverse complement strand
AAAAGAATAGGTTCTTTATACATATATATAAAAGGCAATCTCATGAATTCAATGCCCGGCAATCACAGGGAATACCGCCGCCTTGCCCACAAACTTTCAGAGATATATGCCTGGGATATCGATTTCTCAAGCGATATCAGAAACGGTGACACTGTAAAAATAATCGTGGAAGAGCTGTGGGTCGGGGAGGCCTTCAAGGGCTACGGAAACATACTGGCCGCTGAATTCGTCAACAACGGACGGGTGCATGCAGCATACAGGTTCGAGTACAACGGATATACGGATTATTACGGCCCGGAGGGAAAATCCGTAAAGAAAACCCTCCTGAGGTCACCGCTGAAATTCAAATACATAAGCTCGCGTTTCAGCAGAAGGCGTTTTCATCCGAAACTGAAGACCTACAGGCCACATCTCGCCGTTGACTATGCAGCGCCGACGGGAACACCGGTCTCGGCTGCCGGAAGCGGCACGGTCGTATTCGCAGGATACAGGGGCCAGAACGGCAAGATGGTCAAGATCAGGCACCGCGGAGGTTATGAGACTTATTACGGTCACTTATCAAAGATCCCCCGTAATATAAGAAGAGGCACCCGGGTCGAACAGGGTGATATTATAGGATATGTAGGATCAACAGGGCTCGCCACCGGCCCGCATCTTGACTACAGGATCAAGCTTAACGGGAGATTTGTCAATCCCCTGACGATACATCTGCCGCAGGGCAAATCCGTCCCGGAAAATTTAATGGCGGAGTTCAGAAAAACCGTAAGCAGCCTGGATTCAAGGCTTGCACTGTTAAAACGTCCGGTTATTGCATTTACCGAGAGAAAGAAGAAAACCTCAAGCTGAATTAATAAATTATAATTATCCTTAAACATAACATTGCAAACGGGCGGGAGGGCCTGCCGGAAAACCGCGGCCTCTTACGCCCGCCGGCCGGCACAACTGTAAGCTCGAGAGTTACATACATAGCCTGTATCTTTGGGAGGAGAAAGATTGGAAAACAATATAGAGCCTTTTGAATTCAAGCAGTGTGTCAGTATCGTCAAGTCAACCGGTAAATACGCTTCGAATCTCAGCGAACTCAGAAAGCTGATCTCCCGTGTAGGAGACGAATCCATATTTCATCACGTTTACCAGTATTTTCTCAAGGGCCACATGCTTGAATACACCAACGATTTCGCGCACTGGGCGGGCGAGCACCTTGAGGAACGCGCGCTGGCGGAGCGCCTTTCAAGCATTGATCCCTATACCCTCAAATCAGTCAGTGAGGTCAGAAAGGAACTGATACGGGAGATCGATGACTTTCTGTCCAACTTCCCGGAGCCGCGCGATGTTGCACCCGGCAGCGAATTTTATTTCAACGAGACGGTCAGCCTGGTATTCCCCGTTGGTGTAAAGACCCGGAATCTTGCCGAATTTCTCGTGGCCATAGGCCATATTGACGCAGGGAGCATTTATTACCACTTCTACGATTCAAGGGTGCGCCTCGGCGAGGGTGTGGTGGATGACTTCTCAAGATGGATCGAACATACGCTGTACAGAAAAAAGGTCGCAGACAAAATAAGGGCAATTGATCCGTTCATGCACAGCATAGAGAGCAGAGAGCATATCAAGGAAATTGTGGAAGAGTGCGTGCGTGCGGACATGGAAGGAGTGGAGGATTGATCAGACAATATTCAGGCATTGTCCCCAAGGGGGACCTGCTGCTCATCCAGAAATTATGTGACAAATTAAAGGGCAAATCGTTTATACATGTCAATTCCACGCGTGAAGGCGGCGGGGTCGCAGAGATACTGCAGCGCATGATCCCGCTCCTGAAGGACCTCGGAATCGATGCGCGGTGGGAAGTGCTGGAAGGTGACGCAACGTTTTTTGAAATCACAAAAAAGATTCATAACGCATTGCAGGGCAACAGGGAGAAGTTCACGAAAAAGATGTGGGAATACTACTATGAAGTCAACAGGAAGAACAAGAAGAATATCAACCTCAATGCCGACGCAGTGCTCATACACGACCCGCAGCCTGCCGCCCTCATAGATTTCAGGCGCAAATCATCGAGGTCCGGCAAAAAGATCTGGATATGGAGATGCCATATAGATGTGGCACATCCAGTATCCGGCGTGTGGTCTAATTTGAAGAAATATATAGTACAGTACAATTCCGCCATATTCTCGGTATCCAAATTTGCAAAATCACTGCCCATAGACGAGTTCATAGTAACGCCCTCTATAGACCCGCTCAGTGATAAAAACAGGGAGTTAACGGACAGAGAGATAAACGAGGTCGGCGAGCAGTTCGGAATACCGCGTGACAAGCCCATCATATTGCAGGTCTCACGGTTTGACAGATTCAAGGACCCCATCGGGGTTATCAATGCATATAAGATTGTGAAAAAATACAATGACTGCAGGCTCATACTCGCCGGCAGCCCTGCAACAGACGACCCGGAGGGAGAGGCGATCCTGAATGAAGTAAGGGATTACGCCGGCAATGACCCTGACATACACATCCTCCTGCTGCCCCCGGACAAACACAAGGAGATCAACGCCCTGCAGAGGATGTCGGACGTGATCCTCCAGAAATCCATCAAGGAAGGTTTCGGGCTCACCGTATCCGAGGCCATGTGGAAGGAGAAACCCGTGATCGGGGGCGCAGTCGGAGGGATTCCATTACAGATAGTACACGGACTTACGGGTTTTGTGGTCTATTCGGTCGAGGGAGCCGCCTTCAGGATCAGGCAGTTTCTCAATAATCCGGACATGGCGAAACGCATGGGACAGGAAGGAAGGGAGTATGTAAGGAACAACTTTCTTATAACAAGGCAGATAAGGGATTACCTGTCCATATGGTACTGCAGCATGAACAAGGGCAAGCATGTGCTGGAGCTGTGAATACACCTGTTCAGAGTTCGGAGTTCAAAGTTAAGGGTGCAGTTGTCAGGGTGGAGGAAGAAACAAGTCCCCCCTCCCCTGTCGGGAGGGGGTTAGTGGGAGGGAGAAAGTCAAAAACCTCATTCAATGGATGGGAGGATGGAAGATGTGACCAATACGAAAATCGCCGATGAGGTCCAGGAAAGACTGGCCGTGATAACGGAAGCCGACATACTCGTCGGGATTCCGAGTTACAACAATGCAGCCACCATAGGCCATGTGGTAAGGGCCGTCCAGGCAGGGCTGGCGAAATATTTCCCTGACAAAAAGTCGGTTTTAATCAATTCGGACGGGGGTTCCACCGACGGAACCGTTGAGGCGGTCCACAAGGCTTCCATCGAGGATTTTCATTCCATCTTTGTCACACACAACAAAAGGGACTTTTTCAAAATATCCATTCCCTACCACGGGATACCCGGGAAGGGCAGCGCTTTCAGGACAATATTCGAGATTGCGAGGAGACTGAATGTCAGGGCCTGCGCTGTTGTGGACTCGGACCTGCGGAGCATCACGCCCGAATGGATTGATCTGCTGTTGCGGCCCGTGATTGAGTTGAATTACGATTATGTCGCCCCGTATTACCTGAGGCACAAGTATGACGGTACCATAACAAACAGTTTCATATACCCCGTGACGCGCGCCCTTTACGGAAAAAGGATCAGGCAGCCCATAGGCGGGGACTTTGCTTTCTCGGGAGACCTCGCATCCTTTTTTCTTGAAAAAGATGTCTGGGATACCGATGTCGCAAAATACGGAATAGATATATGGATGACGACAACCGCCGTCGCCAACCATTTCAGGGTATGCCAATCATTTCTGGGCGCAAAGATACACGATGCCAAGGACCCTGCCACAGACCTGAGCGGCATGCTCTACCAGGTTATCGGCTCGACATTCGACCTTATGGAAATATATCATGACGTATGGAAAAATATAAAAGGCTCCGAACCCGTGCCGACCTTCGGTTTCAGATACGCGGTCGGACTGGAGCCCGTCATTGTCAATTATGAAAAGATGATCGAAAAGTTCAGGCTCGGCGCAAAGGAACTTTCCAGCATATGGAAGACTTTCATGCCCGATGACCTTCACGACTTCATACACAATGAATTAAGCAGGGCGCCGGTACGGTCCTTTAACATACCGGATGATGTGTGGGCGGAGATTGTTTACTGCTTTGCGCTCGCGTATCATGGAAAAAAGATCAACAGGGAGCACCTCCTGAAATCGCTGACCCCGCTTTACATCGGGCGCGTCGCCTCTTTTGTCATAGACACATGGAACAGCAGCGCCGCAGAGGTTGAAGAAAAAATAGAGAACCTGTGCATAAGCTTTGAGAATAAAAAGGAACTGTTGATTAAAAACTGGGAGGGAAAAACTGATCTAAAGGGGGAACAAACAAAATGAACGACGCTCTGCAAAAGATATTTTTAGATCCTTTCAGGGGCTTTTTTGAAAATGTCCTTGATTTTCTGCCGCACCTCCTGACATCCCTGCTTATCTTGCTGTTAGGCGGGCTTATTGCCCTGGCCCTCGAAAAAATGTTTACGAAATTATTCAGGGCGGTGAATCTCGACAGGGTCTCCGAGAAGTACGGCATTCCCGAAATACTGCGCAAGGGCGGGATAAAAGAGCCTGTATCATTTATATTTTCCAAGATGATATGCTGGCTCACGCTGCTTATATTTCTCATCATCTCGCTGAATGCCCTGAATGTACCCACTGTCGAAAGGCTGCTTGAGAAGTTCTTTCTCTATCTGCCGAACGTGTTCGTCGCGCTCTTCATAGTTTTCATGGGATACCTGCTGAGCAACTTTCTCGGAAGGACCGCCCTTATCGCCTCGGTCAACGCAGGGCTCAAGATGTCCGGCATTATCGGCAAGTTCGTCCAGTTCACGGTGTTTTTCCTGTCCATAGCAATGGCGCTCGAGCAGCTCGGCATAGGGAAAGAGACCGTGCTGCTTTCATTCGGGATTATATACGGCGGGGTTGTGCTGGCGCTTGCCATAGCCTTCGGTCTCGGGGGCAGCAATGCGGCAAGGGAGTACCTGGAGAAGAGGATCAAGGGCGAGGACGAGAAAGACGATATACAGCATCTTTGATTAAGTCTAACGTTACATAACGGTATGAAATCTAAAAAAAAAGAAAAAATATTGAGCAGGCTCTCCCATGTCGGGATGGGGGAGCATACGATAATTATCGCCATGTCGATAATTATCGGCCTGTTGAGCGGTTTTGCCAATATGCTGTTTCGTGCGACAATGAACTTTGTCCACGAGATAGTGTTTGTCGGCGGCTCCGCCCTGCTCCGCATCAGTGAAGGCGGCTATTATAAATTATTACTGCCCCTGCTGCCCGTATGCGGCGCCCTGCTCCTGATCCCCCTGTCTCTTGCATTCCGTGAAGATGTAAACGGCTACGGCTTCCCCCGCTTCCTTGAAAGGGTGAATATACGGGCCGGAAGGATCAGGAAAAGGACCGTGCCCCTGAAGATTCTCAGTGCGGCCTTTACAATAGGCACAGGGGGCTCTGCAGGGGTTGAAGGCCCGATCGCGCAGATAGGCGGGGCGGTGGGCTCTTTTGTCGGGCAGATATTCAGGGTCTCAGGCAACAGGATGAAGCTCCTCATTGCGGCAGGCTCTGCCGGAGGCATTGCAGCCACATTCAACGCCCCGATTGCAGGGGTCATGTTTGCAAGCGAGATAGTGCTCCTGGGCAACTATGAACTCACCTCTTTCGCGGCCATCATCATCTCCTCGGGAATAGCCACCGTTGTATCGCGTATGTATTACGGCGCAAATCCGATCTTCACGGTACCGGCCTATGAAGTGACCGCGTACGAGATCCCGCTTTATATATTGTTCGGCATTTTTATAGGGGTTATAGCCGTCCTGTACATACTGGTATTCTACAGGGTGAAGGACGCTTTCGACAGACTGAAGATTCATCCCCAGCTAAAACCCGTCATAGGCGCCTTTATCGTGGGGTCAATCGGGATATTTTTCCCTCATGTCCTTGGTGACGGCTATGAATTCATCGAACAGGCCCTTGACGGAAAGGTTATATTCCTTGTCATGTTTGCGCTGATATTCCTTAAGATAGTCGCCACATCATTCACGCTCGGCTCAGGGGGGGCGGGCGGCGTGTTCGCGCCAGCCCTTTTCATAGGTGCAATGGCAGGCGGTGCCTTCGGCTGGGTCGTGCATTCACTGTTTCCTGCATATACGGCGCATCCCGGCGCCTACGCCACGGTCGGAGTCGGCGCATTTCTTGCAGCGGCCACGCATGCGCCCCTGACAGGCACTTTCCTGCTGTTTGAGATGACGGGCAATTACAAGATAATCATACCCATAATGTTTGCAAGCATAGTAGGGACACTGACCGCAAGGCGCCTGTACCATGACTCCATAGACACGGTGGAGCTTTCAAGAAAGGGGATCAACATACACGACGGCAGGGAGGCCACGGTCCTGAGCTCCATACGGGTGGGCGATGTAATGAAGAAAAACTTCACAACCGTGCATGAAGATGCGGGAATGCACGAGCTTCTCCGCAAGGTTGTTGCGGGTGAAAGCCTTTATTTCCCGGTGGTTGACAGCCAGGGCCTGTTAACCGGCATAATTTCCCTTCAGGACATAAAGAGTGTCCTGTTCGAAGAGGACCTCAAGGAGATTCTCAAGGTCAAACACATTGTCTCACGTAAAGTCATAGTTCTTACGCCGGATGACAACCTCAACACAGCCATTGAAAAATTCGCCGTAAAGGACCTGGAGGAGATCCCGGTGGTGGACACGTTCAACAGGCGGAGGGTTGTGGGAATGCTGAAAAGGGGCGATGTTATAACGGCCTACAACAAAGAACTGCTGCGAAGAAGGGCCTGAGGACAGTAAATTGCTGACTATTAACCCGTAAATATTATAGAATAAATAATTCATCTTAACCTTAGTGTTGCATAAACGGGCAGAGGAGTCTGCCGGAAAACCTTTATAAAGCGATAGGATATCGGAAATACGTCTCTGTTGCAGGAAATAACGGAAAGTGAAGTTCCAAAAGACGTCAATATGGCGTGCGGAATATTTCCTAAAGGTATCGCAGATAAAGCTTTCCCGGCAGACTCCTCTGCCCCGCGCTGGCAATAGTTTTATGCCACTGTAAGGTTAAGCTGCGTAAAAACGGTCACGAACAACGGACACGACTCACGGGAAGTTTATGAGGTCGGTTTTTAGAAAGGAATCCTGATGCCCGAGGCTAAATTAAAGGTAATTCTCTTACGGCACACGCCGAATCCCGAAGAAACCGTGGCAATGGCCGCAAAACTGTGCTACAGTCCTGCGGATATCGAGTCCCTTAAAGGCAGGATAGAGGCCAGAGACCAGAAGGCCTTTGTCGAAAAGCTCGTAAAAATGGGGCACATGACCCCCATAGAGCATGCATCCTTTACATTCGCCGTTGAAGGCATTTCAAGGGCCTGCTCGCACCAGCTCGTAAGACACAGGCTGGCCTCATATTCCCAGCAGTCGCAGCGCTACGTGAATGAAGAGGCTGGTTTTGACTATATCATCCCGCCGCTCATAAAAGATGATAAGGAATTGAAAAAAACCTTTACAGGCTTTATGAAAGCGGCCCAGGAGACCTACAACCAGATAGTGCGTAAACTGAACGAAAAAGGGATAAAGGGCGAATCAGCCAACCAGGATGCCCGCTTTGTCCTCCCAAATGCAGCGGAGACCAAAATCATGATCACCATGAATGCAAGAGAGCTTCTCCATTTCTTCAGGCAGAGGTGCTGCAACCGCGCACAATGGGAGATAAGGCATATGGCAGAACGGATGTTAAGGCTCGTTAAAAAGACGGCTCCGACAATATTTCATACCGCGGGCCCGGGATGTCTTTACGCCCCGTGTCCCGAGGGCGATTATTCCTGCGGAAAGGCAAAAGAGGTCCGGGAAAAGTACGGTGTGATAAAAAAACAAAACAAAAGCACGGAGATGAGCATATGATCGTGAAAGGTAAAGCCTTTGCCGGAGTTATCGTAATCACGGCAATCCTGTCTTTTACACTGGTTTTCACCACCGCCTCGCACAGCGCTCCCCCTACCCGGGATTCAAAGGGTTTCTTGTACATGGATCTGGACGAATCCCTCAGGCAGTTGAACTCAAGGGTGGAACAGGCCGCGCCCGGGATAGTGATGATCATTGCATATGACATTACAGGGGCGGAGAGCGCAAGGGGAAACGGCTTCTTCATGGACCGCAGGGGAACGATCATAACCAATGCGGAGATCATGGAGGATGCATATTCCGCAGAGGTGTTCAGCCAGGGGAATCATTACACGGATGTTGCAATCCTCGGCCTTGACAGTGATAAAGATCTCGCATTGATCCGGGTGAGCGCGGACAATGAGGTTCCCCTCGGAATAGACTTTGACCATGTCATAAAACCCGGGGACAAGGTCATGATCACCGGCAAGTCAACTGGTGATGAAAAAACCGTGTCAGAAGGTGTAGTCAAGTCTGTAAACACTACCAGTGAAGGGCTGGAGGTCTTCCGGATTAAAACCGCCCTCCCGATATCATTGCTGCCCCCTGCCAGACAGGGCCCTGTACTGGATATGGACGGAGAGGTTGTCGGGATAACGACCGCGCGGATTATTTTCCCGGAGCAGAAAAGGGACGTGTTTGAGAGAATACCCGACAGGTCCATCTTAACTGCAGTCAGCATGCGATCAGTGAGGGATTTTATCCTGAAACCCGGCGAAGCACAGCCTCTTCAGCCTGCACAATCAAAGGTCTGGTCAAAGTGGCTGCTTAAGCAGATGAAAACAGCGGCCATTGAAGGATTTATCACGCTGTATAAAATCGGGTTCCCGAAGCTCCTGCTTATCGTATTTTTAGTTATAGTATTCATATCATTCATCCAGTGGCTTTACGCCAAGACAAAGAATCTCTTCAGCAGCAGCCCGGCACGAGTAAAGCACAGAAGGAGATAAACTGTTCCATGGCATACGTAATAGCATTTGCAGGCAAAGGCGGCACCGGCAAGACAACCATTGCGGCATTGACAATCCGCTACCTTGTCGAAAAGAGGCGCAAGCCCGTGCTTGCAGTCGATGCCGACAGCAATTCCTGTCTCAACGAGGCCCTCGGAGTTCCCGTGCACGCCACAATAGGCAGTCTGCGCGAGGAATCCCTTGCCATGGTACGCAGCGGCGCCGAGCGTCCGGGTGGCGCATGGAGCAGCTCTTTGACTACCAGGTGCAGCAGTCGCTTATCGAGTCGGACGGGTTTGACTTGATGGTCATGGGCAGGCCCGAAGGTCCGGGTTGCTATTGCGCGGCCAACAACATAATCCGCAAGTATACTGACAAACTCTCCGCCAAGTATCCTTATGTTGTAATAGACAATGAAGCCGGAATGGAGCACCTCAGCAGGAGAACCACTCACGAGGTTGATCTGCTGCTTGTGATCAGCGACCCCACGCAGAAAGGACTCAGGACCGCGGCCAGGATCAACAGTCTTGTCGATGAGCTCAATCTCAACATAGGCAGGCGTAAACTCATAGTCAACAGGGTGTCCGGCGAGAATTTCGCCAGGCTGAAAAACAGCGGCATGGATATACCCTTTGAAGAAATCTATAATGTCCCTGAAGACGACAACATCTTCCGCCTCGACATGCAGGGCAGGCCTGTTTTCGAGCTTCCCCCTGATTCGGTTGCCGTAAAGACGGTCTTTGAGATTCTGGACTCGGCTGACATTCCTTAACTATACTAATCTTGTATAAATGTGGGCAAGGGAGGCTGCCCTGGAACAAAGTTCAAAGTTCAGAGTTCAGGGGGGGCAGAATGAAATTTGAAGATTCAGATGAAAGGTAAAGGAAGACGGAGAACACCGCTTGCAAACATAGCCCTGCTCACTGTGTCGCTGCTGGTTTCCTTCCTTATTCTGGAGACAGGCCTCCGCTGGTACTATTATGACAGGTACGGCCCGTACAGCCTGGCGATATCCTATGCCCTGGATCATCTTATCAATGGCCCGAGACCCTTCGGCCTGTCAGGGCTTGAACTGAACCGTACGGCCTGGGAATCCAGTTACACTGAGCGCGGGCTTCAGGTACCTGAACGCGGAGAGCCCCGTGAAGGATTCTGGGGCTATGGAATCAAGCCCAAGGATACGGCCTGTGGACCGGTCGGGGACCTTGTATGCGAACGCCGGCAGGTAATCCCCGGTCTCATTGAAATCGACTCCAGGGGTTTCCAGCATGCAGGCCGCCTGAAAGACCCTTCACCACACATCCTGATTATCGGTGGAAGCGTGGCATTCGGCGCATATGCATCGGGTATTGATAAAACCTATTTTTACCGCCTGGCCGCCCTGCTGAAACCCCGCTTCCCGGACATCGGCATATCGGTCTTCGGCGTGGGTTCGGCCCTCAGTTCCAACGACCTTGCCGCATTCGTCCTGCGGGGACTGGACATCAGGCCCGACCTGGTGATATTTCTCAACGGGCTGAATGACCTTGTCAATCCCGGAGGGGACGACTTCAAGGCATATGCGCGGCGCTATCTGGGCAACATGGAGGTTGCGCAGCATATCGCAAAGCAGCACAACATCCCTGTTGTCTTTGCACTTCAGCCTTTTCTCGGGGAAAAGAAAGTCAAAACACGGCTTGAGGAGAGAATCCTCAACCTCAGCGTAAGAAAATACGAAGAGACGGTGAATCCGCATTATGACAGGATAAGAAAAGGACTGAAGGCGCTTGCAGACAGGTCGCCGTCAAGTTTTTTTATAGACTGCTCGGGGATTTTCAATGACGAGAAGGTGACGACATTCGCCGACCAGTGGCACTTCTCGGACCCCGGCCACGAGATTTTGGCCGCAAAACTGGCCCGCGACCTGCTGCCCGTCCTGGAGCAGATTACAGAAAACCCTTAATACTGCATCACAACGAGTGATCCAGCCTTGACATCGGATATTCCCACTATTTAAATTATATAACTTTAGCCTTTATAAACACGCCCGCTTTAAAAACATATTATCAGGAGGAATATCATGGGTTACAGAGAATACAATGACCGCATAGGCGGTATAAACCACTGGCTGTTTAATCAGGAAGAATTCAGGCATATTATCACCCGTCCGTTCAGGGGGGAAGAATACTCCAGTGTCATAAACGGCTCCGGTGTTGTAAAGGGGGAGCAGAAATACC
>JAADFS010000054.1 GCA_013152795.1 Deferribacteres bacterium | reverse complement strand
ATATCCTGTGAATGATAATTTCTGAAAAGAGAGTAATAAATAAAGAACGCGCCCTGAGTCTCTTGGAAACGCCCGCTGTTTCGCCGCTTGTAATATTGAATATATAATCCTGTATTCCGGAAAAATCGCCTCCTACAAAGACAAACTCATATTGTCGCTTCCAGATTTTCTTATTGCTATTGATTTCCGTTATGTGACGCTTGTACAAACACGCCGAAACAGCAGCAGAGGTTTTTAGATGATCAAACAGGGATATGTCAGATATTTTGTATCTCGTGTCGCTTGGCACGGCCCATGTATATTCTTCAAGCAGATTTAACCATACATTGATAACATCATCAAATCTTTTATATTGTCGGAAATCTGGAATATTGTTCAGAAAAAGGTTTATTAGATGCTTGATTTCCTCATCGGATAACAAGTTAATATCAGCAGGAAAACTCCTTAAGGGATTTAAAGAGTTGAGAGGATATCTACTAATGCTTTCTTCTTTAACTTTTCTAACATCGAGATTCACATAAGAAAAGATCGAATCTAATGGTGACCGTCTTTTATCTTTGTCTGTTTTATCTTGGTCTGCTTTGTCTCTTTCTATACAGGAATAGCTATCTGCATCTTTTATTAATTTTACTAACCTTAATATCCTTTCTCTTTCTTCAACCGATTTGCCATTACTTTTCAATTCATTTTCGATTTCGTCGTTACCGTTGTGATGGTGATAAACTAAAAACCTTACAAGGTCAATGTCATACAGATCATTTTTTAACTTACCAATATTGTCTTTAATAAAATCGGAAGATGCGACATAATGTTTTCCTTCATAACCTGGAGTTCCCCGATGCAAAAACTTCCCCACATCATGCAGCAATGCCCCAAGGACAACCGAATTGTACTCTTTCACATCAATATCCATAATCGCTCCTTCTATTCCTTCTATATAACCTTACAGTGGCATAAAAATACCGCCTGCGGGCAGGAGAGGCTGCAGTAAAAGCTTTATCTGCGATACCTTATACTTATAACAGGCTGGCCCCCTCCCCCTGACCCCCTCCCGCCAGGGGAGGGGGGACTTGTTTCTTTCTGCCCCCTGACAACTGCACCCTGAGCTCCTTCTCGCACAAGGAGAGGAGACCTGACCGACAGCAGCCGTATTTGAGACGTTACAGTGGATCATTATCTGCGCCCATCCGTGTGAATCCGCGGCCTGATATGTCTCAGCCATTAATCCGCTCCCCCCGTAAGGTGTTGATTGTAAAGATTATATTATCCGGGTGCCTGTTGTAAAGAAAAAAATGTGAAATGGAAATATTATGATTTTACGATTATCTTCTCAATGTCGGACATGGGGTAGTGTTTTCCGTTTCCGGTGGCAAGAACAGCGCCTTTTACAAATGCCGATGCCGCGATAAGACAGTCATCAAGTTCAAGAGACTGTCTCTTTGTATTTCTTTTATACTCTCCGGCCTTTTCAGCAATCTCCCTGTTTACATCAATTATATGCAGGCTGTCCACAAGGTCGTCTGTCGCCTGTTTTTCATGTTCCCTCATCCCCGCGTATATTTCGGCAACCGTTATTGAGGAGCAGAAGAGAGTCGATTCATCCAGCAGTGATAGCAGAAAATCTTTTGCCTTTTCCCTGCCTCTCAGGAAATTGATGATAATATCCGTGTCTATGAGGATGTTGCTCATTTTGTGCGGGTCAACCTGCCCGAACGCCTCAGCTTCCTGACAAAAGCCCCTGTTCCGCTTTTCAACTCGGGGTGGTCTTTATCCTTCCACGCCCCGAAGCTCGTCTCGAGCGCTCTTTCGAGTCTCAGCCTCTTCAGCTCTTTTCTCAGCGCCGCGGCGACCACCTTGCTCTGTTCCCTTTTCGGAACAACCTTCCTGAGTTCATCAACTATGTCTTCAGGCAACAGGAAATTAGCCTGCTTGGTAGCGCTGCCCATATTAATATCTCCTATATTTATATGTAGATTATAACATAGGAAGTATCCTTATAAAAGACTCTTCAGCCGCCAAGAGCGCCAAGTACCGCGAAGGTAAAGACTACTTATTGACTGTCGTATATCAGTTCCTGATATACCCTCTTCTTTATATCTTAGCGCCCCTTCGCGTCCTTAGCGGCTGAATAAATCACCAGCCCTTCTTTTTCTTCAGGAAGTATGCGCTCATATTCAGAGGCGGCGGCATAAACAATACCCCCGCTCCAAATTTGAACTCTGTTCGCCGGCAGCCTCCCTTGCCCCATTTATGCAACATTGAGGTTAATCCAAGGGGGGCGTTTTACTCCATGACAAATGTGCGGTTTTATTGTACAATAATGTACAAATAATACAATTAATTGTGAGGTTGTGATGCAAATGAAAACCGTGCTTTCCATAACAGATGCCCGGAAAAAACTGCCCGCCATAATACGGGCTCTCAAATCTGCTCCCGACACTGTTTACCAGATAACCGTTCATAATGAAGTTGTAGCCGAAATAAAGAGTCCATCCATTGTAACACCCGGCGAGGCTGCAACGAAACTGATAGAGCTGAGAAAAAAGCTCCGGGGCAAAAGGAAAGGTTACAGGATTCCTGTATCTGAAGATATCAAGCAACATCTCTACGTAGCCGAGGATAGCGATTGAACCTTCCACAAAATAAGGCCTTTTGTGATACGTCATTCTTTTTTGCATCGTTATGTCCTGATGACTCCAACTTCGGGAAAGCCGGTGAACTCCTCGAATACTGCAAAAATAATTCTGTCACGTTTTATACAACATGGGATATAATCAGTGAAACGGTAACCCTTCTCAGATACAGGGCGGGTTACAGGATAGCTGTCGAATTCATGGACGTAATCAAGCCTGCGCTTTTCATTGTCCGGTATGAAGATTCCGTAAGAAAAGCCGCTGAGGAAGTATTCAGGAAACTTTCCAGAGACAAACGACTCTCCTTTTGTGATGCTGTTTCTTATGTGGTTATTACCCATATGCTTGATAACATCCCGTGTCTTACTTTTGATAAAGATTTTAAAAATCTCGGCATGACGGTTTATCCTTAGACACAACCTGTTATCCCTTTTCTCATCACCCCATCCATGTAGATGGAATATAACCTTAATGTTGCATAAACCTTGCAGTGGCATAAAATACTGCCAGCGGGGCAGAGGAGCCTGTCGGAAAAGCTTTATCTGCGATTCCTTCAGGAAATATTCCGCACGGCATATTGACGTCCTTCTGAACTTTACTCTCCGTCATTTCCTGCAATAAAAACATATTTCCAATATCTTATCGCTTTATAAAGGTTTTCCGGCAGACTCCTCTGCCCGTTTATGCAACGTTAAGGTAAACGGGCAGAGGAATGATTAATTACGGCTGCGCGCAGAGTATTTCATAAAAATATACGGCACGGCAGGTATATAATACATCGTTGTGGATAACGGATACGCTTCAGGGAGAATATCTCCCCCGCAAATGCTTGTTCTGGGTTTTATAATGATAATACTCCTGGGGACCGCCCTGCTTCTCCTGCCGTATTCGACCACAGAAGGCATCACCGCCGTGGATGCGCTTTTCACATCAACATCCGCCGTGTGCGTCACGGGGCTCATTGTAAAGGACACGCCGAATGATTTCACCATGTTCGGAAAGATCGTGATACTGCTCCTCATCCAGATCGGCGGGCTCGGCTACATGTCAATGGCGACATTTATCGCCCTTATCGCGGGCAGGCGGATAGGTATGCCCGAGAGGATACTGCTCAGGGAATCCCTGAATATCGGCACACTCGAGGGCGTGGTGCGCCTGATGAAGGGCATGCTTATATTCGTGGCGGCATCCGAAGCTGCCGGAGCGCTGGTACTGACCCTACGTTTTCTTGATAAATACCCTCCGGCGGAGGCGCTCTTCTACGGGATATTCCATTCGGTATCCGCATTCAATAATGCGGGCTTCACCCTCTTTTCAGACAACCTCACGGGATTCAGAAGCGACTTTCCGATAACCATTACGGTGATGGTGCTTATAGTCCTGGGAGGCATCGGTTTTGTCGTTGTCAACGACCTCTACAACTGGTTCAGGGGACACAACAGGAAGCTGATGATCCATACACTGATCGTCCTTATATCCACATCCTTCCTGATCGCAGCCGGCGCGCTGCTGATCTATCTCAGCGAGAGGAAATACCTCTTTGCAGGCGGAGACTTCGGTACACGGGACATCATAATCTCTTCGCTCTTTGCGTCCGTCACGGCCAGGACCGCGGGCTTTAATACCATCGACTATGCAGCCCTGCAGCCGGCGACAATATTTCTTACAATAATCCTTATGATAGTGGGTGCCTCGCCCGGAAGCACCGGCGGGGGAATAAAGACCACCACCCTTTCAGTGGTGATACTGCATATATGGTCCACGATAAGGGGCAGGAGGGAGACGGTCATATTCAACAGGAGGATTCCCAGGGTGATGGTCTCGAGGTCACTGGTCGTTCTTGCAATGGCCATCATTTATGTGGGCACGGTGACGCTCCTGATAATCGACCTGGAGCACACGCCGTTTGACAACACCGTCTTTGAGATCGTGTCGGCGTTCGGCACAGTGGGGCTGTCCACTGGCGACGGGGGGGCGAGGAGCTTCTGTGCGAGCTTTTCGGATGTCTCAAAGATTATAATAGTATTCACGATGCTTGCAGGGAGGCTCGGGCCCCTGACACTCTTTACGGCGTTGCTCAGACAAAAGGAAGAGAGAATCAGCTATCCGGAAGGGAGGATCATGATAGGGTGAAAAAACAGTTTGCGGTTATAGGACTGGGCAGGTTCGGCTCCGCGGTTGCGCTGAGCCTTGCGGGAGAGAACTGCGATGTGATCGCCATAGACAGGGATGAGGCCAAGGTGAGGTCAATAGCCGACCAGGTCACCCTTGCGGTGCAGCTTGATGCAATGGATGAAAAGGCGCTCAAGGAGGCCGGCGTGCAGAATGTGGATGTAGCGATAGTCAGCATGGCGGGCAATGTGGAGGCAAGCATCCTGGCGGTGATGATACTGAAGGAGCTCGGCGTCAAAAAGATCATGGCAAAGGCGCTCAATGACCTGCACGGAAAGGTCCTCTCTCACATCGGGGTCAGCGATGTCATATATCCTGAACGTGACATGGCGCAGAGGCTGGCCCACAACCTCGTGATGCCCGAATTCCTTGAACACATACAGTTGTCCCCCGAATACAGCATAGTGGAGCTTCCCGCTCCGGATTTCCTGTGGGGCAAACCTATTGTCAGCACGAAACTGCGTTCTGAATACGGCATCAGCATCATAGCGATCAGGAGGACATACAGGTCAAACGGCGAGAAAAAAGAATCATGGCATGTCAACCCGTCGGCTGCCGAGATCATTCAGAAAGACGACATCCTTGTGCTGCTCGGTGCAAACAGGGATATCGAGAGACTGGGGTAGGAGGTGAACCCATGAGTTTTTCATTCATTTGCAGGAAAAATATACTTCACTCGCTGATACTGCTGTTCACCGGCCTGTTTTTTTCAGGTTGCATTGCCAGCCCCCCGGTACGGGTTCAGGAACCCGTCTTCACCGCACCTGCCGAATCCGCTGCACCTGAAAAAACCGCCCGGCCCGAGGATTACTGGCCGTCATCCGTGTGTCTTGACTGCCATGACAGGATATTCAGGCAGCATTCGGAATCCATGCATGCAAAGTCATTTGAAAACCCGGTGTTCCAGGCCCAGTATTTCAATGAAGTGCTGCCCCGTTCCATGAAAACCGAGGGCCTTTCGGAAGAGGCACGGGGTTGTATAGCATGCCACGCGCCGGTTGCATACATGAAGACAAAGGGGTACATATTCTCCAGGCGGCAGGTCGACTCCGCGATGTCCGGTGTAACCTGCGATTTCTGCCACACTATCAGGGGATACAAAGGCCCACGCCCCGGCAACGCCAATTACATATCCGTCCCGGGCACGCAGAAACTGGGGCCGTTTAAAAGCGAGACCAACTGGCATCACGCGTATTCCGAACTCCAGACAAAGAGCGAATTCTGCGCCATATGCCACGAGCGTGTCAACCGCAACGGCCTTGAAATCATGTCCACGTTCACCGAATGGCGCAACAGCATTTATGCTGCAAAGGGCATCCAGTGCCAGGACTGCCACATGAATGTCCGGGGCTTCCTGACCGCGGGAAAGCCTGTCTATGAATCAGGCAAGGCAGCGCGCATGAGGCTGGGCTATGCCCCCTATCGCAAGCGGCTGTACACGCACCGGTTCCCGGGGGCGCACTCAAGGACACAGGTTGAGGGCGCATTGACACTTGACATGGGAACAGAAGTACAGGCTGCACGGCCGGGCAGCGAGATAACAGTGACTGTCTATGTGGACAATTCAAAAACAGGCCACAGGATGCCTTCGGGCAGCGCGGAGCTGAGGCTCCTGTACCTTGATATCTATGCCGGCTACGGTGACAGGCGCATACCCCTGCCGGCGGTCACCAAGACAACATCCATGTATGACGTATCCGGCAAGGGAAGATTCGACGGCTCCATACTGGGAGACGGATTCCCCCCCGGAAGGCGCATCTACCGGGCCGTGTGTATCGATAAAAACGGAAGGCAGACCCTGTCTTCATATGATGCCGTCAGTATTGCATTTGACAACCGGCTGAACGCCGCTGAAGTCAGGAAGGAAACATACCGCTTCAGGATTCCGGGAGATGCAAAAGGAATACTCTCCCTGAGCGCCAGGCTGTATTACCTCTCTTACCCGGCTCCGTTTGCCGCCAGGCTGGGCCTGCCCGCGGCAGAGCCCGTGGAGATCGCCTCTGTAACAAAAGACATAGCAATTGATGAGTAACGGATTTTCGATAATATCGGATTTATTCACCTTTGCCTTCATGCAGAGGGCATTTGCAGCCTCTGTGCTGCTCGGCATCCTCTGCTCTGTAATAGGTGTGTTCGTGGTGGTAAAGGGATTCTCATTCATAGGCGCGGGGATAGCCCATGCGTCCTTTGCCGGGGTGGTGCTCGGTTTTCTGCTCGGCATCAATCCCATGATACCCGCATTTGCCTTCAGCCTGCTGATGGTCTTCTTCGTCGGTGCGGCGACGCGCAGGGGCGAACTCAAGCCCGATATCTCCATAGGAATCTTCTTTGCCTTTACAATGGCACTGGCCATATTCTTCATCGGGCTTATGAAACAGTACCAGCCCCGCGTCTACGGATACCTTTTCGGCAACATACTGTCGGTCACCCCTACAGACCTGTGGCTGATAGGGGGGATATTCGTGTTTATACTTGCGGTGATCAGCCTGCTCTATAAGGAATTGCAGTTTATAACCTTTGACCAGGAAATGGCCGAGGCGAGCGGCCTGCCGGCTGTGTTTCTGTACTATCTGCTTCTGGTACTCATCTCCCTGACCGTGGTGGTTTCACTGAAGGCCGTGGGGGTAATCCTTGTTTTCGCACTGATCGTCACTCCGGCGGCCTCGGCCTACCAGCTCGTTCACAGGCTTACGCCCATGATATTCATATCCGCAGCAATCGGCGCGGCAGGCTCCACGGCAGGCCTCTTTCTGTCTTATGTGTGGGATGTGCCCTCAGGCGCCACAATCGTCTCTGTGCTGACCCTGATTTTTCTATTATGCCTGTGGGCCTCACCCAAGAGACGGCACTGCAAATGCGATGTGTAACAAGCTGCGGGTTCAGGCAGGCTGTCCGTTCCTCAGTTGTCTGAGGAGTTTCAGGCTTTCCTCTATCTCTTCTATCTCGTTGATCTCGAGAATAACCATGACATCCGGCTTTATTTTTATAAGCTCCTTCAAAGCCTTTAGCTCCCTGCAGCCGTGTATCAGCGGCCAGTGGTCTGTGATGCCGCCGTGCAGGCCGTTGTTTCTGTGCATGTGCACAAACCGGACATTTTCGATACTCTCATCCTCCGCAAATGCCCTGACAAACTCCACGGAATTGAATCCTGCGGCCTCTATGTGTCCTATATCAATAGTGACCGAGTCTGCATACCTGTTCCAGAACCACCTGACGTCCCCTGTGTCTGCGGCATTCTCAAAAGAGACCGCCGTAATTGATTTAAGCTCCTCGAGCGCTTTCCTGAAGCAGATATCATGCGCGCCTTCAAGCCTCCCGCCGCCGGGAGCCCTTTCATCATGAAGTATCAGCGAAAGGTCCGCGTAAGCGGCCATCTTAAGGAGATCACCGAAGGTGCCGTCATCCAGAAGTGAATAGCTTACAGGGTGGATTACATACCGGATGCCGGCCTTCCGGCAGGCACGGACACAGTTCATCATGATGTCCATATTGTCCTTCATCCCCCGGTAAACGGAAATCTGGATGATCTCGGCATCCCATATTTCCACTTCCTCGGGATAGAGCACCCTTGAGCCTATAATCATAACTCCTATTTTAGGCCATATCAATGGAAATTAAAATATACTCGTTCTTTTTCCTGAAAAACACAACCGCCCTGCCCTCTTCATTTTCATAGATGATGGTATCGTCGCTGAATTCCTTTACGGGTTTCAACTTCATTTTTTCCGTCCTTACAAGCTTCCCGCCTTCAATAATCTGTACCTCGGCATTCATAACACCCCTCCTTATCCTTACAGTGGCATAAAAACATCGCCTGCGGGCAAGGGAGGCTGCCGGAAAAGCTTTATCAAGGTTTTACGGCAGCCTCCCTTGCCGCATTTATGCAACATTAAGGTTATCCTTGCATCATGAGACTGTTCTCAGAATATATCTTACAGTAGCATAAAAATATCGCCTGCGGCGAGGGGGGACTTGTTTCATTCTGCACCCTGACAACTGCACCCTGCACCCTTAACTCTGAACTTTGAACTGAACTTTGTTCCCCTGTCACCTCAATCAAACATCATTGCCGTCCTGACTCTCTTCATATCCCTTTTCCCGTTCAGCATTTCAAGAAGTTTAAAGGCAACCTCCACGGCGGTGTCAGGCCCCCTGTTGGTGATTATCCTGCCGTCGACGACTATTCTCCTTTTTACGGGAATCGCGCCGTACTCACGGAGGATTTCAAGATTATCACGGCGTTTGCTTGCAGAGTATGTGGTGGCTTTCCTGCCCTCTAAAATACCTGTCTTGGCAACCGGAAGCGAGCCCACGCACATGGTTGCAATGATACCGCCGTTTTTATATATCTCCCTGATAAGCGCAAGAACCCTTGCGTCATAGACCTCCATGTATCCGGCATCACTGAATCCCCCCGGGATAATAAGCGCGCGGTAATCCGCGGGATTGATTTCATTCAACAGCAGGTGGGCTTTTATTGTCAGGTTATGCTTGGAGCGGACATTTCTTTTGAAGGCGGTTATGACAAGATCCACGGGCGTCACTTCTTTAAGCACCCTTGTCCAGCCGAGGATATCCGTAAAGGCTGCAAGCTCTATATCCTCGAATCCCCGTGGAGCAAAAAGTAAGGCTTTGTTGTCCAACTATTTCCCCTGTATGAATCTTTGTCCTGAAGTACAAAAGCTTGACAGCCGGCCTTCCGGTTAGGGATTTTATATTATACTACACAGCTTCCTCCAGTCTCACTTTCGGGGGCATATCATACCATAACCGACGACGTCTCTGTGTTATTATGTTTCTTTCTTCTTCTTTTTATATAATGTCCGCCTGCTAAAAGCATTTGACCAACAACGAATAGAACAGAACTCTTCGGTTCCGGAACGACCGGCGGGGGGGATTGACCCTCAATTATTAATGTGCCCTGAAATATTTCCGTTGTCATGTAACCATCATAATTCAATTCTATTTCATTTATCCTTATCGATATTGCATCAATTGTATATCCATAGAAATCAATGCCGTTCGCGCCGGAGGAATCCCCAAAGAAAAAATATGCCTCACTAGTTCCATAGGCGCCGCCAAAGCTATATCCTATTTCATCGTTCTTGCCATTGGTCAGCACATCTACAGCGGCGTTAAAATCAGTTTCTGTAGATTGAGTCGCAGTCAGTGTCTGTCCTATATAGCTTTCATCCAGATAAAAATCTTCAAACAGTACAGCCAATGGCCCGTCAAAGCATGCAAAACACATCATAAACTGTTGGCTGGTTACTTCTGTGCCTATAGCAGATACCAGTCGGGATGTTTCCCATGTGCCTATAATTTCAGCTTCAGATGTCTGTGCAGTGCATAACAAAACGATAAGCGTCACAAGCAATACAGCCTTCATTATCATTTTGTTCACTTTCACTTTAGTCTCCCTTCTTAAAACACAACGGCACTATTTATGAAGACCCTCTTATCTTACGGTTACCCTTACAGCGGCATAAATACCGCCGGAAAAGCTTTATCTGTGATTCCTTCAGGAAATACTTCGCACGGCATATTCTAAAGTAACCCCTCCCAACCTCCCCTTAACCTAAGGGGAGGAGTAAATATCTCCCCTCTTAGGTTAAGAGGGGCCGGGGGAGTTATCCAATCAATATTTCCTACTTCATCCCGGACATAGAGGGAATTCCCATATTTACAACTATCTTAAGAGCCTCCTCTTTAGAAAAGCCTTTCGAAATCAAAGCATCGTAATAGTTCTTGGTAAAGGTAGCAAGCCTCTCAGCACTTTCAGGTTTAGCCATCACCTTAAATACTGTGTCAAACATAGATTCCATCATAGAACCCATCATAGAATCCATCATAGGACCCATCATTTGCATTGCCTGCTGCATATCCGCCTGCTCTTCCGGGGGAGAAATCTTTTTTTCTTCAGCAGTAACAGACCCTGCTATTAAAATTATCGCGATTATCAAAATAACCCTTTTAATCATCTTGCCCTCCTTTTTTTATTTGTTACATAATTCAAACAGCATTTGATAAGCCTAATGCTGTTTTCTTTATTATTTATGTACGCCCGGCATGAGCATGAACTAAAGGGGCAAACCCACCGGGCTCAAGTCCCCTCCTGTACGTGAACCCTGCTAATGTTATAAATGTTAGCAGAAGTATCGGCCTAAGGCAAGGGCAAAATTGGGAGGAATTGTCAATGCTTTTCTTGACTACTACAGTTATAATACTAAGAGACCTCATTCTGCCCTGGGATA
>JAADFS010000053.1 GCA_013152795.1 Deferribacteres bacterium | reverse complement strand
CAAAATGAACTTTTCATTTCTTCCGTCAATCTTTCCTCGGCGCATTTTCACGCCATAACAAAAATTAATTTTTTTAGTACGGCAAAGTTTTCAAAAAACTTTACTGAAGAAGTTTTTTTATCTAATTATTTTTGTTCTCTTAATAAATTTATTATTTTTTGCGGTACGTTATAGTGAGCCAAAAGTAAGTGGACAGAGGAATAAAAAGGGGCAAGAGTATTAGACCGAAGTTCCCCCTGAGAGAATGCGTTAACCTTAATGTTGCATAAACGGCAGGAGTGTCCGTTCCGGACTAATCCTTGCTGTAGTCAATAATCTCCACAGGGCCGTCCGGAAGCTTTTCATCAACACCAAGACCGGCAATTATCCCCCGGTTGACAATGGCGGGTTCATAGGCCGGGTTTATCTCTATCGCCCTGTCCAATGCGGCTATTGCCTGCGCCCTTTGTCCCAGTTTGGCATAACAGAGCCCCATATTCCCAAAAGACTGATAATGCTTTTTGACAATATTCAGGCACTCCTTAAAGCATTTTATCGCCTCATCGTACTGTTTCCTGAAGGCGTGCACAACGCCCATTCCAAGAGTAGGGGCGTTGTGCAATACGCCCCTACAAACCCGGAAGCCGGACTCGAACCGGTATGGAACCGGGAGTCATTAATACCGCTGTCAGGATAACCTTCAAGCCCCCCCTCCCCTCTTTTGACAGAAGGTTGTGTTTATGGTAAATTTTAGCAGACACCTCAATCTTAAAGGAGAGATAACGTTCATGAAACAAGCCACAGCAAAAAACACCTTTGATCTTCTCCATAAAATAGAGACTATAGAGAAAGAAATACGAGATTTAAAATTATCGGTCCTCAAAAAATTAACCCCCACAGGCAAAAAGATTGTATCTCTTAAAGGAATTTTCAAGGATGTAAATATTACGGAAAAAGATATCAGCTCTGCCCAAAAATCTCTTTACAGCAAAACAAGGATATAAAACCCCATGAACTTCCTGACCGATACACATGCCCTGCTCTGGTGGTTTACTGACAATCCCAGGATCAGTCATACCGCAAGCGAGAACTTCATACTCATTCCTCTTGATTATCCCGTATTACGTAAAATGGTCGAACTGACGGGCATACCTGAACTGCATGACAAAATAATTGCTTCAACCGCAAAGTATCTTAATCTCCCTGTTATTACAAAAGATAAAACCCTTCATAACTTTTCATCTATAAAAACTGTCTGGTAACCTTAAATGTTGCATAAACGGCAGGAGAGCTGCCGTAAAACCTTTACAAAGCGATGGATAACCTTAACGTTGCATAAACGCGGCAAGGGAGGCTGCCGTGAAACAGAGTTCAGAGTTGAGGGTACAGGGTGCAGAATGAAGCAAGTCCCCCCTCCCCTGGCGGGAGGGGGTTAGGGGGAGGGGGCTGAGCTGTTCCCCCCTGAAGGAATCGCAGATAACGCTTTTCCGGCAGGCTCCCTTACCGCAGGCGATGTCTTTATGCCACTGTAAGGATAACGGAAAGAGAAGCTGACAATGGTGCCGGAGGCCGGACTCGAACCGGCACAGCCGAGAATGACCGAGGGATTTTAAGTCCCTTGCGTCTACCAATTCCGCCACTCCGGCAAGGCTGTTTCCCGATAGTTCAGCAGCACCTTCGGTGTTCTGCAACCTTTTCCCCTCGTGTGCGGCCGACCTGTAAAAATTGAAAAATTATTGTAGCCTGTTGCCAGCTAATAATGCAACTGTGCTGGGTGAATGAATATAACCCTTAACGTTGCATAAACGCGGCAAGGGAGGCTGCCGGGGGAACAGAGTTCAGAGTTCGGAGTTCAAAGTTGAGGGTGCAGGGTGCAGTTGTCAGGGGGCAGAAAGAAACAAGTCCCCCCTCCCATTGGGAGGGGGCTGAGCTGTTACCACTGAAGGAATCGCAGATAACGCTTTTCCGGCAGGCTCTCCTGCCAGCAGGCGATGTTTTTATGCCACTGTAAGGTAACATTATACAGTAAAAGGCAAAATTGACTTTTAACCGGATATTTTATTATAAAAATAAGTTGAACTCTTTTTAAAAACAAAATTATCAAGCGAGGTGGATACGGATATGACGAAGACCAATCTGGAATTCAAGACAGAAGTCAAACAACTGCTCGATTTAATGATCCATTCCCTCTATTCCCATAAAGAGATATTCCTGAGAGAGCTTATCTCAAATGCATCCGACGCCATAGACAGGGCCCGCTATGAGGCGCTTACAAACCCCGGGATCATGGAGAATGAAGGGGAATGGAAGATCAAAATCATTGCGGATAAAAAAGCCGGGACACTGACCGTAAGTGACAACGGTATCGGGATGACGAGGGATGAGATAATCGAGGCACTCGGAACCATAGCCCGGTCGGGCACCAGGGAATTTCTTGCGGCACTGCAGAGCAAGGAATTGAAGGACAACCCCGAGCTTATCGGCCAGTTCGGTGTGGGTTTTTATTCCTCATTCATGGTGGCTGACAGGGTTACGGTCATCACGAGAAAGGCGGGGCTCAAAGGCACGGGCGTTAAATGGGAATCCTCGGCGGACGGATTCTACACAGTGGAAGACGTGGAAAAGGAAAGGAAAGGTACGGATGTCATCCTGCATCTCAAGGAGGATGAAAAGAAATACCTTGAAGAGTGGGAGATCAGGAGGATAGTCAGGAGATACTCAGATTATATAGAGCATCCCATTGTAATGGATGTGGAGCGCGAAAAAGACAGCACCCTTAAAAAAGGTGAAAAGGTCAAAATAAAGGAAGAGGAGACCCTGAACTCAAGGAAGGCTATCTGGCTCAAGGACAAGTCGCAGATAACCCAGGAAGAGTACAACGAATTTTACAAGCATATCTCCCATGATTTTTCAGACCCCGCCAGGGTGATTCACTTCAAGGCTGAAGGGACATCGGAATTTACCGCCCTCCTCTACATCCCATCAAAGGCACCCCTTGACATCTTCTTTAAAGACTTCGAGATCGGCCCCACCCTGTATGTCAAAAGGGTGCAGATCATGGAGCATTGCGAGCAGTTGATCCCCCGGTACCTGAGGTTTATCAGGGGCGTGGTTGATTCATCTGATCTCCCCCTGAATATTTCGAGGGAGATGCTGCAGTCCAACCGCCAGGTGGAAATCATAAATAAGAATATCACCCGGAAGGTGCTCGATACCCTCGCCGATATGAAAAAGAACGAATACGACAAGTATGTTTCATTCTACAGGGAATTCGGCAGGGTCCTTAAAGAGGGCATTCACCTGGATTTTTCAAGGAAAGAGACGATCGCGGACCTGCTGCTTTTTGAATCCACGAAGAAATCCCCCGGCGAATACACGACCCTCCAGGCGTACGTTGACAACATGCCCAAGGACCAGAAAGAGATATACTACATCGTCGGGACCTCACGCGATGAGGCCGCCTCATCACCCTATCTTGAGGCCTTCAGGGAAAAAGGCTACGAGGTGCTCATCATGCTGGATGAAATCGACGACTTTATAATGGGGGGCCTGCAGGAGTACAAGGGCAAAAAGATAAAGTCCGTAATTAAAGGTGATATCAGCCTTGATAAATCCGCGGAATCAGAAAAGAAGGACGCGCGGAAAAAGTTCAAAGAACTTATAGAGCTCATTAAATACGAATTGAAAGACGAGGTGAAAGACGTCCGTCTTTCAGGAAGGCTCAAAGACACCGCATGCTGTCTCGTGGGTGAAGAAGGGGATCCCGACCCTCACATGGAAAAGATACTTAAGGCCATGGGGCAGAACATTCCGGCAAGAAAGAGAATCCTCGAGATCAATCCGTCACACCCGCTTTTTGAAGCCATGAAAGGCGTGTTCGAAAAAGACCCCAAGAGCATGATGCTGCAGGAGTACATCAGGCTGCTCTATGACCAGGCCCTGCTGCTTGAAGGCTCAAAACCCAGGGACCCCGCTGCATTCGCCAATGCGGTGACACGGCTGATGGTAAAGAATGCGGAAGAGGCGGCATCAGTTCAAAGTTAAGGGTGCAGGGTGCAGTTGTCAGGGGGCAGCAGGAAACAAGTCACCCCTTCACTGGCGGGAGGGGGCGACCCTTTAAAACTGTAAGGTATCGCAGATAAGACTTTTACGGCAGGCAATATCTTAATGCCAGCGTAAGGTAACCAGTACCAATGTCCTGTTGCGCTCGATGACGGGAATAACGGCCAGGTTTGTATTTCTGCTGCGCTGCAGGGCGTAAATTGTCTTTCCCGTAGCATACCCGATAACCGAGCCCATGAACACATCCGAGGCCCAGTGCTTGTTGTCATTCACCCTTGACAGGGCCGTCAGGGCGGCGATTCCGTATGACAGAGGGGGGACATACGCCTTGTCTTCATACTCCGATGCGATAACGGATGCCAGTGAAAATGCAGAGGTCGCATGTCCGGACGGAAACGACAGGTCTGAGGCCGAGACCCCGGGACCATCCCACACATCATGCCCGTCGCCTGAGTCCGGCCTGTGCCGGTGGCCGGCGAATTTTATGGTGTTCGTAATAAGGCCGGATATTATTACGCTCTTAAGCCCCAGCAGGGCCACCCTGCCGGCTCTTTCGTCCTTGTAGAGGCGGCTGTAAAGATACACTCCCCCCAGCGAAGGCAGGATGAACATGCCGTTGCCGAACGGCTCGGCATAGTTCGCTATTTCATCGCTTGCGCCGTTTCTGTGATCCTGCACCCAGTCCTGTATTTCCTGGTCGTATGAATACAGACCCAGTGTTATTCCGGCCGCTATCGAGGCCTTTATCCAGCCGGATTTTCCCCAGCGTAAAGGCGAAGTGAGGATGTCCCGTGTATCCGTGATAAAGCCGGTGAGGTAATCCGCATCCAGGCGCACGGGTTTCTGTTTCCCTCCGCTGTTTAATGTCCCGGCGGCATCACCGCCTGTTTCCGTTTCAGACGTCCGTGCTGAAGCCGCAACACTCCCGATGGACAGAACAATGAAAAGACAAAAGACCATAGTGATACGTTTCGTAATCATAAATATCCAGTTCAGCGCTGTTTGAGTTTCAGGAAATTACGCAGTAAATCCTTGCCGGCCTTTGTGAGAATGGACTCCGGGTGAAACTGGACGCCCTCGACAACCAGTTTTTTATGCCTTATGCCCATGATCTCGCCCATGTCCGTCCATGCACTGATTTCAAACTCATCGGATAGCGTGTCCTTCCTGATAATCAGCGAGTGATACCTCGTCGCCTCAAATGGGTTCGGGAGATTTTCAAAGATCGTCCTGCCGTCATGGTGGATCATGGATGTCTTGCCGTGCATCAATCTCGGTGCATTGACTATCTCGGCGCCGTAAGCCGCCCCGATTGATTGATGGCCGAGGCATACCCCGAGTATGGGTACCTTCCCGGCGAAATGCCTGACCACTTCAATTGATATACCCGCCTCCCTGGGGGTGCACGGCCCGGGTGAGATGACTATCCTGTCGGGATTCAGCTTCTCAATCCCTGCAACGGTTATCCTGTCATTCCTGAAAACCTTTATGTCCTCACCCAGCTCGCCGAAATACTGTACGAGGTTGTAGGTGAAAGAATCGTAATTATCGATCATCAAAAGCATAAATCAACTTCTCCGCTCACGGAGCGCACCGCTGTACGCCCTTTATCCCTTACAGTGGCATAAAAAATACCGCCTGCGGGCAGGAGAGCCTGCCGGAAAAGCTTTATCTGCGATTCCTTTAAACTCAGAACCCACCAACCCGCAACTCTCCTGCCATTTATGCAACATTAAGGTTTATAATTCGTTCTCCGCCATTTCTATTGCCTTGAACATACCCTTTGCCTTGTTTACGGTCTCCTTGTATTCCTTCAGCGGGTCGGAATCAGCCACTATTCCGGCCCCTGCCTGTATGTAGGCCTTTTTGCCCTTGAATATTATCGTCCTTATGGTGATGCACATGTCCATATTGCCGGAGAAATCAAAGTAGCCGACCGAGCCGGCATACGGGCCGCGCCTTGTGGGCTCGATCTCCTCGATTATCTCCATTGCGCGTATCTTCGGCGCCCCTGTCACCGTGCCCGCCGGAAACGACGCCCTGAGCACATCAAAGGCGTCATATTTCCTGCCGAGCTTACCGACCACGTTTGATACAAGGTGCATGACATGCGAATACCTCTCAACGCTCATAAGCTCCGTGACCTTCACACTGCCGGTGACAGCTACCCTTCCGGCATCGTTTCTGCCGAGGTCGACAAGCATTATATGCTCTGCTATCTCCTTTGGATCAGCCCTGAGCTCCTGCTCCATCAGCAGGTCCTCCTCGGGTGTCCTCCCCCTCCTCCTCGTGCCCGCAATGGGTCTGAGCTCAATGGTATCCCCCTCCACCCTGACAAGTATCTCGGGGGATGATCCGGCAATAGTGCACTTTCCCGTTTCAAGGTAATACATGTATGGAGACGGGTTTATGACCCTGAGCGCCCTGTACGCATTGATGGGCGGGATATCGGTGTCTCTCTCGAAATTCTGCGATATAACCGTCTGGATCACATCCCCTGACCTTACATATTCCTTGGTCTTCTCTACCGCCTTCAGAAAATCCCTCTTCGAGAAGTTTGATGTAAAGGCTACTGCCCCTTCCGGCCTGTCCGGTGACGGCCTTGCACGCGGGGGGGAGACCTTTGCCCTGAGTTTTCCGACTATTCCGTCAATCTTTTCCCGGGCCTTTTCATAGGCCTTCTCCGGCGTATCCTCTATATGGGCGTTTGATATCACCTTGATCTTGTGCGTTATGTTGTCAAAGACCACGAGTGTATCGGTAAGCATGAGAAATATATCCGGAAGCCCCAGCCCTTCATGATGACAGTCCGGCAGTTTCTCGAAACAGCGTACGGTGTCGTATCCGATATAACCGACAAAGCCGCCGAAGAACCTCGGCAGGCCGGGGACAATCACGGGCCTGTATTTCTTTAATTCCGCGGATACGATCTCAAGGGGGTCTTTCCTCGCCTCGATCACTTCCTTGTGTTTTCCCCTCTTGATCGTCAGTTTTTTGCCTTCCCCTTCTATTATCAGCGACGGGTTGCTCCCCAGGAATGAATAACGCGCCCACTTCTCACCGCCCTCAAGGCTCTCGAATAGAAATGAAGGCCTGCCTTTCAGCTTGAGAAACGCCGAAAGGGGAGTGTCCAGGTCGGCGAGTATCTCCGTGTAAACAGGCACGAGATTGCCTCTTTCCGCCTTCTTTTTAAACTCTCTGTAGTCGGGATACAGCATAATTTGACAAAACCGGCTTTTTTAAATTACTATTTTAGATGTTTATTATAGACTATTACTTGCATTAAGTGTAATAGTTCACCTAAACTGTTTACCAGGAATTCAGGAGCAGAGGCCGGTAGTCGGAATGAAAAGACCGGAATGCTTCGCCTGCGGCAATGACAGTCACAGCGGATAATCAAGGTCCCCGCTGTATAGAGTACAGAATCTGTAAATTTTAACCTTACTGCCTGATTTGCGGGAGTAGCTCAGTTGGTAGAGCACAACCTTGCCAAGGTTGGGGTCGCGGGTTCGAATCCCGTCTCCCGCTCCATAAAACAGCTTGTTCTCCACTCGCTTTCTCGCTTTCTGACGGCGGCGTACCCAAGTGGCTAAGGGAGAGGTCTGCAAAACCTTTATTCAGCGGTTCGAATCCGCTCGCCGCCTCCATCATATCCTGAACTCCCTCAGCGCATCATTTATCTGCTTTACAAGCCCTTCGATATCCTTATACGCCTCTGTACCGGAGGTGATTGAGTAGAGTTCCCCGGCAGGTGTTTTTGCCTTTTCGACCATGTTCCTGAGCTTCTCCAGCAGCAGGTTGACAGTTGCCGGCAGGTCGCTGACTTCGTCCCCCCTCCTTATTGAGAATCTGACCGTAAGGTCTCCTTTGCTCACCTTGTCCTTGAGGTCTTTTTCTATCCTGTATAAGGGGCCTGCTATTTTATG
>JAADFS010000052.1:8738-16465 GCA_013152795.1 Deferribacteres bacterium | reverse complement strand
GCCGGAAGTTCTTTTATATCCCTGAATGCAGATCTTGGAGGTATAGTCACCCAGAATGTGAATATCTGATCGAGAGCGTAAACGTCTATTTCCCTCTTCACCCTGTTATCAATGAATAATGCCTTTATCTCCGAGGCAAAAAGCATTGAGCCGCTGATGAACGTATAAAACAGCGGGCTGATACCGACCCTGTCCCTTGCAATAAAAAGCGCCTGTTTGTTCGTGTCCCATATTGCAAACGCAAACTGTCCGTTAAAGTGATCAAGACATTCCGTACCGTAAGCCTCATACATGTGAATAATAACCTCTGTATCAGTCCTTGTGTAAAATCGGTGCCCCTTATCCTCGAGAATCTTTCTGAGTTCAATATAATTGAATATCTCGCCGTTAAAGGTTATCCATACAGTCTTGTCCTCGTTATGAATCGGCTGCCTGCCTCCCTGAAGGTCGATTATGCTCAGCCTTGTATGTGCAAGCCCTGCCCTTTTGTCCCTGTAAAACCCGGTACCGTCGGGACCGCGGTGCCGCATAATCGCAGCCATTCTTTTCAGGGTATCAAGGGATATATCCCTGTCTTCGTAAAGATTGAATATTCCGGCTATGCCGCACATGCGCTGATGATATTCAGTTGATAATGATTGCTGGTTGACCTTACAGTGGCATAAAATACTGCCAGTGGGGCAGAGGAGTCCGGCGGGAAAGCTTTATCTGCGATTCCTTTTTTTTGCTACTTCAAATACTTCAGAGAGAAAAATCTCCATCCCTTCCGAAAAACATAAGGGCAGGGTCTCCTGAGGACCAAACACCTGGAAGTCCGTATATTTTCCTTGTTTCAGACAGAATCTCTCCACATACAGTTCAATCGGGTCCACAATTATATATTCTTTTACCCGGTACTTCTCATAAAGCGACTTCTTTTCCCTTTTATCTTTAATGACTGTAGCAGGAGATAAGACCTCGATTATCAAATCCGGCGGCCCCTGGATATTTGCCTCTGTAATTTTGCCGATATCACAAACAACAAAAACATCAGGCTGAACTATATCATGTTCTGAAAGCACTACATCAGTGGGAGCAATAAATACTCTACATGGACTGTCCGTCAGGTTATTACGTAATGTATGAGAGAATCTCAAAACTATTTCCTGGTGGCTTGTTGACGGAGCCGGTGTCATATCATACGCCGCTCCATCTATTATCTCCCACCTCTCATCAGCAGGCCAGCTCAGATAGTCTGCGTATGTATATTTCCCTTCAGATTTTTTCGCCAGCGGCATGACTGCTCTCCACGCTCTCTTTTTTAAATATCATTTTACCATAATGGAAATTCAATTTTATCCGGAAAAGCTTTATCTGCGATTCCTTCACGGAATATCCCGCACGGCATATTGAAAGTAACCCCTCCCAACCTCCCCTTATCTTAAGGGGAGGGGTTCAACTCCCCTCTTAGGTTAAGAGGGGCGGGGGGGGAGTTATTCAAACCCAAGGTAAACAGACAGGACAGCCTGCTGCGGCTTTATGCAATGCTCCGCCGTCTCAGTCACATAACATGACCTCACAAATGACACTATCCAGATATTATGAATCTTCCGCTTGCTTTAACTCTACAACCGTATTAATTTTCAACAGACAACAGGTCAGTCGCCAGCCTGATTCTTTAAAATGGTTCAGATGGTGCCTGACCTCTTACCTGTTGAAGCGGTTGTCAAACCGCCCTGATATAATCCTGTCGAGTTTTTCTTCTAATGCACTGATTTTCGCGCTGAGGGACATAATCTCCCTGAAATTGTTTTCGATTTTTTTTTCGAGTGTTATATATCTTAACGACATATTATCTCCGCTCTTTAATGAATCAGCGTTATTCCCGGTGACGGTGTCTGTCGAAACAATGCCCTCTTTTGTGTCATCCCAGTAATCATATGTCTTGAGATCGTTTACCACCTCTCTGACAATATCAGTGGTTACCTCGTTTTTATCTTCGGAATATGCTATAAGTAGTGCGAAGTCACACAGGATATTTATAAGCCTCGGTATCCCCCTGCTGAACCGGTAAATAAGCTCCAGCATATCATCCTGAATCCTGATTGCATCAGGATTGCCTGCAACGGTGAGGCGATGTTTGATATACCCTGCCGTCTCTTCAATACTCAATGGAACAATATGATAATTTATACTGATTCGCTGGCGTAACTGCATCATCTCGGGAAGCATGAGGGTCTTTTTAAGCTCCGGCTGCCCCACCAGTATGATCTGCAGGAGTTTCGCCTTGTCCGTCTCAAGGTTGGAAAGCAGCCTGATCTCCTCCAGCAGATCAGGTGACAGATTCTGTGCCTCGTCAATCAGCAGAACGGGCTGGAATTTCTCCGCATACTGTTGAATCAGAAACTCGTTCAGATCGCTCAACAGCCTCCTCTTGCTTTTACCTTCCACATCCAGGCCGAAATCCTCATTGACCATGGATAACAGTTGTTCCGATGAAAGCTTTGTGTTGCTGATTTTTGAAAGTTTGACCGTACCGTCAAGGTTTTTAATGAGGTTGCGTACAATCGTGGTCTTGCCTGAACCGATCTCACCGGTCAGGAGTATAAAGCCTATCCTGCACTTTATACCATAATCAAGATAGGTTATCGCCTTTTTGTGGGTGCCGCTCCTGTATAGAAAATCCGGATTGGGCACCAACTCAAACGGTTTGTCTTTGAAAGAAAAATGTATTTTATACATTGTCGAGAGCCTAAAAGACCAGTTTTGCCTGTACCCGGACAATGTTATTATGGAAATCTCCGGTACCCGTATCTGAATCCCTGTAGTTATAAATGTATTCAATGCCTGCTGTTATGTTCCGGCCCGGTTTATAGTCAAAGCCGCCTCTAAGGCTGTATCTGTATACATTGTCATCTTCAGGCAAAAACCTTTGTTTTTCCCATAATCCATGCACTGCCGCCGATATGGCAGTAGATAATGATTTTTTGATGTCAACCGCGATCCCTCTGATCCTGTCTTCCATGCCGCTCTTTAATTCCCTGTCCTTAATGTAATAGGGATTAACAGTCATTTCAAACGGTTCTCCTGCACTCAGACTCAGATCAGCCCTCTGCCTTTCAGTCGCCCCCCGTGTTATGGAACTTTCAATGCCGCCGCCGGACTGGAGCGATTCACTGCCCGGCTGCAACAGGGAATTGCTGTAGGCGGCGCTCAGTACAGAGCCGCCGAGTATATCCAGCCTGTATTCGGAACCCGCGCTCCAGAAGTCGGTCTCTTCATCGGATGCACCGGAAAAATCAATATAAGTCTTTCCTGCCTCGCCCCGTACCGTCCAGTGCGGGCCCACCCTGTAATCCGCTGCCACGGATCCCCGGTGGCTGTCATACCTGCCGGTCAGTTCAGGGCGGTGGGCAAGAAATCTGTAGTTGACCGATACATTGAGCCTGAACGGAAACCGTTTGTTCAGCGAAGCAAAAGCCGTGTGGCTGTCGGAATCATTTCCCTCTTCAGCGTCGTACCATGTGCTGGTATAGGTATAACCGAAACGCGACAGCAGGGTCGGCGTCAGCGGATATTCCCCATGAGGTGAAATCTCAAATACATTGGTGGCTGTCATGTTTTCAGATACATTCCCTTCAGCAAAAGGCCTTCTGATATCCACCGGAACCCTCCTGTAGTTGTCGGAAACATCAATGAAAAACCGCCTGAAAGGTCCGGCTCGTGCATTAAATCTGACCTCCTGTGTATCTTTAATGGCCGTGCGGTCAAGCTCGCTGTGGCGGCTGTGGAACCTGTAATCAAGCCTGTAATCAAGCGCAAGCTTAAGCGATGCAGCAGGAGCATATTCAAGCACAATGCCGGGAGAGACAATGGTTATGAAATCCTCTTCTTCACCGTAACTGTCCAGGAATATATTGTCGTTATATTCTTCCTTCACGGTAAGTTCCGGAGTTACGGTAGTTTCTGCAAATGAAATCGATGAAGTCAGCATCAGAATCGCCGTGAGGACGTGGAGACAGGTAAATCTTTTCACTCTTTTCCCTTCTTCTTGTATTTGTAATAGTAGTATGAATAATCGCCGTCAAGGTCTGAAATGCTTGCGCTGTTGAATACAACTCCCAGAATATTGAATCCCTCCATCATGTTTAAGGCATCCTCAACTGTTTTTATCCCGGTCCGGCCCTCCTTGACAACAAAAATGACACCGTCCACAAATGAACCCATTGCAATTGCCTCAGTGCAGGACAGGACCGGAGGAGTGTCGATAATAATATACCTGTCCATGTAGCGTTGTTTGAGCTCTTTAATAAGTGCCTTCATCTTTTTGGAGGAAAGCAGCTCCACGGGATTTTTTACCGCGCTTCCCGCAGGAAGAAGCACCATGTTGCCGATGCCTGTTTTTATCAGAACGTCGGATATATCAATTCCACCGGTCAGATAATCGGAAAGGCCGTTTTCATATTCTATACCGAGATATTCATGGGTCATGGGATTCCTGAAATCCGCATCAATAAGAAGGGTCGAATGGTCTATCTCCTGCGATAGTGTAACCGCAAGATTAACCGCAGTAAGTGTTTTTCCTTCACCGTTGAGAGAGCTTGTAACCATGACCGCGTTCAAAAAATCACTTTTTGTCTCTTTGATCAGCATTGATTTGAGTCTCCTGTATTCCTCGGCAGCCGGAGACTCCGGCCGCGTTACCGTTACAATATAATTATTGTTGATTCTTGCCTCGGCACTTCTGGAAATATCCGGCTTCAGGCTTTCATCCCCTCTGTCGGATTCCCTCAGCCTGACCGCCTTTTCTAATGCCTTTTCGATTCTGCTCATTTTTCCTGCCTTTTCCTTACGGTGGCATTGAAATACCTCCGACGGGTGCGAGAGCCTGCCGGAAAAGCCTTCTCTGCGATACCTTCAGGAAATACGTTGCACAGCATATTTATAAAGAAACCCCTCCCAACCTCCCTTTAAGATGTTTAACTCCCCTCTTAAGTTAAGAGGGGCCGGGGGAGTTAAAAAAACCTGTTTACGGCCTCCCTCACCAGGACACCGCCGATAATAAGAAGATAAAATACCGAAAATGTATAAACAGCTATATTTATTCTCTTTTTCCTCCTGATATCCTTTTCCGTAACAATCTCAGGTATAACCGCCAGCACTTTCATCCCCACTACAGACTTCAGGGTATCAATATCCCTTATGGATGAATCGTTTTTCTCCATCAGGAACACCACTCCGGCACCTGCTGCTATTCCTGCTGCTATTCCCAGAAAAATCAGCTTCAGTCTGTCGGGACTGACCGGTTTTACCGGCAGCACCGCGCGCTCTATAATCTTGTAGATCTCCCCCTTATTCTGGGCCTCAACCTGCTCATTGACCTCAGCCTCACCGAGCTTGGCAAGCATCTGGTCATATAACCTTTGATAGGTATCCCTCTCCCTTTCAAGGTTGGTCAGTATCTTTTTATTGCCCGGAATATTCTTAAGCTCGTCCTCCGCCCTTTTTATCCGGTTGGCCAGGCTCTCTTTCTTTGCCTCAAGGGAATCTATCTCCGACTCAGTGCTCAGCAGTTCCTCTTTCAACTGCTGGTATATGGGATTCATCATGCTCATGCCCGGGCTCGTATCTCCACCCGACCTGTCTTTACCCCCCGTGTCGGCAGCCCCGGCCTTTAGCTGTTTCTTCAATGCCTCGATTTCCATTTTTGTCTTTATTACATCGGGATAGTTTTCAGTATATTTTGTCATTAAAATCTGCAGCCTTTGCTCCAGCATTTTCAGTCGCGCCGGGAGTGAATTCCCGCCGCCGCCTTCAATCATTGCCAGTGTGAAAGGCGACTCGCCGGATATCTGCTCTTTTATCTTTTTCCTCTTTGCCTTAAGCCTCCTTATCTCCATCTCAACATCCTCTATCTGATCCTTGTAACTCTTCATGGATGCTACAAGGCTTCTTTCATCAACCGCCAGATACACGCCTTCTTCCCGCCTGAAATTGGCGAGTTTCTCCTCTATGGCTGCTATTTTCTTTTTGTAATAGGCGATCTGGTCGGATAAAAACCTGCTTGCACCATATGCATTCTCCTTCTTTAAATTAGAGATCGTTTCAATATACTTGCTTACCAGTGTGTTGACATATTCCTGGACCATCGCCGGATCCCTGCCCCTGTAGGAAACTGAAAAAAGATTCTCCCTGGCACTCTCCGTTATCTTGGTATTAGCGGCAAGCTTATCAATCATCGACTCCAGTTCCAATTCATTCTTGGCCTCTGCATCAAGGTCCATCGCCCTGATCACCTTAAGAAGAACCTCCCTGCTGAGCATGGTGTATTTCAGCCCCCGCAAGCTGTCTCCCTCCCGTGGCCTCATCCTGCTGCCCTGAATAAGCTTTTTGATGGCGCTCTGCTCTATAAAAACCGTGCTTTTTGCCTCATATTTCTCGGGGATAAGAAAACTGCCCCACACTATAACGGACAGGACTGTCAGTGATACGGCAATAAACAGATATTGCCGCCTGATAATAATCCTCAGGAATTTCCTTATATCCATCTGTGCCGTATTATCCGTCATCTTTCGTCCTTCTCCATGGATTTTGATATGAAAATTCCTCTATACATTAAACTAAAACAAACTCTCCTTTACAACAACGACATCCCCCGGTTTCATCTGGATATTTTTACTCATGTCTCCCTTCATCAGGTCTTTTGCCTTTACGTGTATCTTTATCCGCCCGGAGCTCTTGCTTAATATCAACGCAGGGCTGGAACCCAGTATATCACCGGCTAAGTCTTTCTTCCTGCTGCCCGCTTTCTTTCTCAGCACGATCACGTCATTTTTCTTTGCGAATTCCGTAAACCCACCGGCGGACAGGAGGACATCGAGGATGGTAAGCCCTTCCCTGTAAGGAACAGTGGTAGGATTGGCGACAGCGCCGACAATGCTTATCCTTTTATCAAAGTTGTCCGGAATAAACAGCATGTCGCCGGGCTCCAGGACTATATCCTGGCTGAAATCGCCCTTTTCAAACAGGGCCGAGAAGTCACTTTTTATCTTCTTCTTATTCCTTACGAGGTATGCATTCTCCAGATCTGCATTATCCAGGGGGCCCAGTTGTGACAGAAATTCAAGAAGCGTTGTCTCTCTGTTAAGCGTTACCACGCCTGCAGGCACCCCCTTGCCGAAGACGAATATACGGTAATTGGTCATATTTGTTACAATCACCGTCACAATGGGTGTCTTTACAATCTTCTTGAACTTTTTCTTGAGCACCGCTGTCAACTCCATGGGTGTCAAGCCTGACGCCTTTATCTCGCCGAGCGCAGGAATGGATATCTTTCCGTCGGGCCTGACCGTGGTTGTAATGCTCAGTTCCGGGCTTCCCCACACGGATATCTGCAGGGAGTCGCCGTCTCCTATTACATAATCCCTTGCAGAGAGAGCGGATGAAAACAGGACGATAAGCACAAGAAATATAAACAAACAGAGAACCCTTTTCACAATTTTCCTTTATCTCCCCCCGCGTCCGAAAAGAATAACCTTGATTGTATCAAGAACAATAAGAATATCCAGGAAAATCGACTGATACTTTATATAGTAAAGATCATATCTCAACTTCTCCATGGCATCCTCTATGGAATCACCGTATTCATATCTGACCTGTGCCCATCCGGTAATACCCGGTTTCACACAGTGGCGCTCGGAATAATAAGGTATCTGCTTTTTCAGGGATTCGACAAAGAACGGCCTCTC
>JAADFS010000052.1:0-8716 GCA_013152795.1 Deferribacteres bacterium | reverse complement strand
CCGCATATGACATTAAACAGTTGCGGTATTTCATCAAGGCGCAGCTTTCTCAATATCCTCCCGACCCTTGTGATCCTGCTGTCACCTGACTGCGACCATACAGGGCCGGTGTGCTTCTCCGCATTGTCGATCATTGTCCTGAACTTGTAAACCATGAATACCTTTTCATTCTCCCCGATCCGCTCCTGTTTAAAAAGCACCGGTCCCCTGGAATCCAGTTTGATCAGAACAGGTACGATTATTATAATCGGCAGGGATACAACAATGCCAATAACGGCAAGGACGACATCGAACATGCGTTTTACACATCGTCTGGTCGCGGTAATCTTGAATCCGTCCGAAAAGATAAGATGGCTCGGCTTCATGTTCTCAATCAGAAGCTTGCCGGTCAACTGCTCGTAAAATGAAGGGCCGTCGATTATATCTATTCCCTGTAATTTGCAGTCGAGAATCTCTCTGACAGGAAGGGTTCCCCTTCTTTCGCTGAGGGATACGACAATCTTCTGGACCTTTTCCTTAAGGGCAATGGCGAGGATGCCGTCTCCATTGCCGACTATGGAATTTCCCGGAACATGAACAGGCTCCCCGACACAGTTGACATAACCCGACAGGGCAAAACCGTTGCCGTTGCTGCGGAGTATGTTACCCATGGTCTTTGCAAACGGGCCGGTACCGAGTATCAGTACCTTCCTGGCGACAAGAGGCAGCTTTAAAAATATGCCATACCCTATATGCCATACCGACTGAAGCAGAACCGATATAAAAACCGACATGAACAACATGCCTCTTCCAAGCTGAACATCCGGCACAAAGTAATAAAATGCACCGAGCCCAAGTGATGCAAAAAATCCCGCAAACAGAACTTTCAGCAGTATTTCTTTTTTGCCCTCAGTCTTTTCAGCACTGTAAAGGTCCAGGAAAAAGCATACAAATATCATAAATATCGAAAATGTAACCGCTTTTGGCAGCAGAGGGGCATACGTGGACAGAACGAGGGAAGAAATGGCTGATGTAAAGTCTCAGATAAACACCCGCATAAGCTGATAAAAAGGTGATGAGAACATCCCCCATGATCAGTATGATATTTTTTCTTGCAAAAAAGTTCATTTCTCTTTTATCCCTTCAAGCAGTTTCTTGACTTCATCAATTTGCGGAAAATCCGACCGCCTGCCGAGACTGACTGCCTTCTTAAACTGTTCCGCAGCCTTAACATCCATACCCTTTTTTAAATATGCAAGCCCTAAGTGATACCGGATCGCCGGCTCATCGGGAAGATAATCAGCGGCTTCCCTGAAGTTTTTCACGGCATCGTCATACCTGCCGCTTTTAAAGAGTGCCCAGCCCAGGGTGTCTGCCACGTTGCCGCTGCGGGGTGCTGCTTTTTTCGCCCTCTGCGCCATGTCAACGGCCTCATCTACAGGGCCGTACCCCTCTGCATATAAGTAAGCAAGATTGTTCAGGGACGGAACATAGTCAGGCGATATCTCCAGTGCCTTTTTATACATATCAATCGCTGATCTTTCCCTTCCCGTTTTTTCAAAGATAATCGCCTGAAAGAAATAAGCCGGGATATATTCAGGGTTGGATTTCTCTATGCCTTTGAAAACCTCCAGGGCCTTCCGGAAGCTGCCCTCAGACATATACACCCTGCCCATCATAACCTTTGTCTTAATATTATCCGGATTGAGTTTTTCCGCTTTTTTCAAAGCGGTAACGGCATCCCTGAACCGTCCCTCTGCAGCATATGCTGCAGCCAGTGTCTGATAGCCTGCATCATTCTCAGGGTTCAGAGAGATAAATTCCTTTGCGTTTCTCTCTGCCTCCGCATAATTTTTTTTCAGTATGTAGAGGTTCGCTATCCGTCTGCGGAGATCGGTTCTGCCGGAGTTTTTCGCCAGCAGGCCTTCCAGTTCCCTGACTGCGCGGTCATATTCACCCATTGCTGCATAAACACCTGCCAGCCTTTCCATGCCAGCTTCAGGAGAGACCGCTTTCAGGTTTCCGAAGACATTCAAGGCCTTTTTATAATCCCCGTTCGCCGCGTGGATGCGGCCCTGCATATCGAGAATCCCCGCGTCCTTCGGGTAAAGACTTAATCCCTCTTTCAGGGTCTGGATTGCCTTTTCACTGTCTTTCTTCCTCTGGTAATATCCTGCAAGAGAGAGGTACGCAACGGGTTTTTCCTGTCTTTTCGCCTTAATATAGTAGGCAAGGGCCTCTTTATCTTTTTTATCCGCCTCCATTATCCTTGCAAGCATTATCATGGCCATTACGTTCTTATCATCAATACCGAGGACTTTCCTGTATTCCCCAATGGCCTCTTCTTTTTCCCCCCTGCTCATATAAACAAGGGCGAGGTTGAAATACGGCTGGAAGAAATCCCGTTTATAGGCAATCGCCCTTTTGAAATACTCAATCCCCTTGTCTGTCTCCCCTGCTCCGAGATATGCCTTGCCGATAATATTGTAGAGAACGGCGTCTTTCGGGTTATCCTTCAGTCCTTCCTTTAATGTCCTGATGGCCTCCGTAAAATTTTTATTCCTGATATAGTAGCGGGCAAGCATAATCCTTGTATTGAGGAGGTCAGGCGCTATCCTGACCGCTGTTGCGAAGTCTTCCTCGGCCTTTTTGCTGTTTCCTGAGGAGAGGTTGAACAATCCTTTATTTATATGTGCATCGATAAGACGGGGATTAAGCTCAATCGCCCTGTCGAATTCCTTCATTGCCAGGTCACCCTTGCCGAGGGCCAGATAGGCGCTTCCAAGCAGATTATGGGCAAAGGCGTTTTTCTCATCCATATCAAGGACTGCCTGTGTCTCCTTTTCAGCATCCTCCGCCCTGCCCTTTCTCAGATGCGTCACTGCAAGCAGCAGCCGCGGCTGGACCATTTCAGGCCGCATGTCAATAACCCTCTGGAAGTCGTCGGTTGCCTTTTCCAGGTCGCCTTTCAACATGCGGCATAACCCGAGATAGTAATATGCCCCGGGTATGGGCGCCCTTTTAACGGATGTCTGAAAGGAAGCTATGGCATCGTCTGTCTTCCCCTGCCGGTAGTAAACCAGGCCATTAAGATACGGCCCTTCCGGTCTTTTTTTATACGCCTCTTCAAGGTTCTGCGCTATTTCTCCGGCTTTCTCAAGATCTCCCTCCTCTATATAGGCCATTGCCAGTTGAAACTGTGCCGGAATTTCATCGGGGAATAAATCGAGTATCTTCCGGTAGGTATTTATAAGGTCTTTGGTTCGCTTCTGTTCGCGCCTGATATTCGCAAGCAGATACAGCGCCTTTTTATTTTTACCATCCGATTCAAGTACCTCATTAACAAGGGTTTCCGACCTTGCAGTCCTGCCGGTTTCCAGATAAACGCTTGCAAGCATTATCTTAGAGGATATTCTCCCGGGAGCCGTCTTAAGCGCCTTATTCAGCGACTCTTCCGCCCTTGCAAAATCTTTTTTTGCCGCATATGCACCTGCAGCCAATTCGTACGCCTCGGGGTCCTTGTCATCTTTTTTGTTCTTTAAATACAGGCCTACCTCGTGCAGGGCATCATCGGTTTTTCCCGTGTTGAGAAGCGATTTTGCCAGGGCTAAATGCGCCTCGCTGAAGGAAGGCTTTATCTGCAGCACCCTACGCAGTTCCCTTTCAGCAGAATCATATTTGCCGCGCAGTATATATGCCTGAGCCAGCCGGTATCTTGCCTCATGAGAGTTTTTATCCTTTTCAATCGCTTTTTTAAAGGCGATTATCGCACCATTGGGATTTCCCCTCTCCAGAAAATCAAGCCCCTGCTCGTAATACTGGCGCCCGCTCAAATCCCCCTTCCCGCAAGCGGAGATAAGAACCGCCAATAAAACAATGAAATACGCCGCGTTACGCAAGGATATTCCCCCCCGACAGATTCAGGTACCCGTTTATGATTCCGCGGACTATATATTTAAATCTCTCGAAATCAAGTGGTTTCAGCAGGCATATTGAATTTTCTATATTTTTCATCACTTCTATCAGATCATCATTTAATTCATTGGAAAGAACTATTGTGGGCATCCCCCTGAATTTTTTTGATTTCAGGAATGACTGTGCATAAGGATAGCTTGAAACAACCAGTGAGATGCCGCCGTTGTGAATAACACGGTCAGCATCTTCCAGTGACACCGCAAGCCTGATCTGATATCCCTCATCATTCAGTATTGCTGAACACACGCGAGAGAAATTATCTTCATCAATAATTAATATTTTCTTTAAGGAAGACATGAGCATATAGAATACAGCAATTATCATGCCCTCAGGGCTACCCCTCTGCTGCAAGAGGGAATACATTAAGTATTTTCTGAAAAAAACGTGTCTATCTATCAGTATTAACGAGATTTTTATTGCAAGCTCAAAGCGATTTTCTTCCGGCCTGATTTAAAATGTACTGCGGCATGATATGTTACATAAAGGCGATAAATGTATACAAAAGAAACAGTTTGGCATCCAGACGGAAATTCGTTTTAAATTCAATACGATAGAAGATTAAATAATTGTATCCTTTGGATACACAATGGCTGCAGAACAGGTTTGTGATACAAGAGCCGTATTAACCGGGATTTACCTGTTTGAGCCGGTTGTAAAGAGCCTTTCTTGTTATGCCGAGAGCCTTTGCCGCCTTTGACTTATTGCCGTTGAAAGCATTTATGGCGTTTATTATCGTCTCATTCTCCAGTTCCCTGAGCGGTTTTACGGAGTTTGCAGTTATCTTGTTGTTTTTAACCTGTTTTCTCATCTCTTTCGGGATATCATTTATACCGATAATCTCCCCCCTCGCAAGCACAACCGCCCTCTCGATAATATTTTCAAGCTCTCTTAAATTTCCGGGCCACGAATAGTTATGGAAAAGCTCCATTACCTCCGGAGAAACACAGGATATATATTTCTTCTCGCGCTGGGAGAATTTGTCTATAAAATGTGTCACCAGAAGCGGAATATCTCCCTTCCTTTCCCGCAAGGGCGGCAGCTTGATCTGCACAACATTCAGGCGGTAATAAAGATCGGCCCTGAAATTTTTTAATTTGACCTCTTCAGATAGATCGCGGTTGGTTGAAGCAATCAGACGTATATCTGTCTTTATCTTTTCGGTCCCGCCTATGCGTTCAATTTCTTTTTCCTGTATAACCCTTAATATCTTTGCCTGCAGGGACAGCTCCAGTTCCCCGATTTCATCAAGAAACAATGTGCCCGTGTGAGCCTGCTCAAATTTTCCGATCCTTCTTGAGACAGCCCCTGTGAAGGCCCCCTTTTCATAACCGAAAAATTCCGCCTCCAGAAGCTCCCTGGGCACGGCGGCGCAGTTAACCGGCACAAAAGGCCTGTAATGCCTCTTGCTTGTGTAGTGAATGGCCTTTGCCAGAAGCTCCTTGCCTGTCCCGGTCTCGCCACTGATAAGCACATTGATGGATGAATCCTTTATGGCCTCCACCATCCTGAAAATACTTTCCATATTGGGGCTCTTGCCGACAATACTGGAAAACCTGTAGGTGGACTCGAGCCTGCTCCTCAGGTTGGAGATTTCGTCCCTCAGCCTTTTCTGCTCAACGGCCCTTGCCAGTACTGCCTTGAGCTTGACATAGTCGGGAGGTTTGATGAAATAGAAAAAGGCACCCTCTGTCATCGCCGTAACCGCAGAATCAACCGTGCCGAATGCCGTCAGAAATATGACCGGGATGTCGGGATAATTTGATTTCAGCCATTCAAACAGATATAATCCGTCCTCCCCCGGCATCTTGAGATCAGTAATAACCGCATCAATGTTTTCTTTTGAAACCACTGCCTTGGCGTTCTCAACACTATCAGCCTCATGGACATTATATGGAATTTCCTTGAGAATTGCTGATAAAACCCTCAGGGCATTCGGCTCGTCATCAACTATAAGGACATCTGCTCTGTTCTGATTATTCATTATGTTTTACCGGCAGAAAGATGCTGAATGTCGTTCCTTTATCAATGACGGTTTCCCATAGCATCTTCCCATTGTGTGATTTTACAATCTCACGTGAAAGGAAAATGCCGAATCCCTTATCATTTCTCCGGGAATCATCGGACAGTTCTCCAAGACTGCGCAGCTTCTTCTCAGGGATGCCCTTGCCTGTATCGGATATCTTTATTACAACGTAATCCCTGCCGTTTTCCTTTCTCATGGAGGTTCTTATATCAATTGAACCTCCACCGGGCATTGCCTCAAGGGAATTGTTGATTATGTTAAACAGTGCATGCTCTATCTGGATCGCATCAGCGGTTATCAGGGGAAGAATTGAAAAATTACACGATATTTTAATGTCCTTTGTCTCGGCAAGTGGCCTGATCATTGTAAGGATAGATTTAAGAATCTCATTAAGATTCACGGAAAGAAACTTCAATTCTCCTTTGGCCGCACTCAGGAAATTGGAGATGAAACGGTCAAGCCTATCTATTTCTTCGTTGATTATTGTGCTGAACTCCATAAGCGTGGATTCGTGTCCGTATTTGTTCTGCAGATAAACAACCGCTCCCTTTATGGCATTCAGAGGATTTCTGACACCGTGCGCAAGTGATGAGGCTATCTTACCGATCTCCACCATCTTCCTTGAGTCATTGACCTTCTTATAAAGCGGGCATTGCCCTGAAATGCCCTCCAGTATTACGGTCACCTGTTTAACCTCCCCTTTTATGTCTTTAACGGGGATCATATCAATGTAAGCGCTGAGATTCGTTCCCATGAAACAGGTATTCCTGAAATTCTTGATATGCCTCCTCCTGCCGTTTTTAAAAACGCGGACTATCTCGTTCTCCAGGAGGGGAAATATCTCGTTTAATTTACTTCCAATGGTCTCCTCAGCCAATTTATGGCTCAACTTTTCCATTCCGGGACTCCAGGAATCAATAACGAGAGTTCTGTCAACGCTGAAAGTGCACTTATCCATCACAGCCGTCTCCTTCTCATACTTTACCAGCCTGACAGCTCTGTCTTTAAGCATCTTATCGGTTCTCTGCAAGTTCTTCATAATATCCCGGGAATTGCTTTTTTGATTATTCCCTTCTTCAAAAAGACGGGTAAGGGCAACCCTGCCTTGGTTTTTTCTGAGAACGTAAATTTAATTTAATCGGCCAATGTTTTTTTGTTTACAATTTTGGCTGAAAGCTGTATAAATATTATACACTATATTATTGTACGATCAAATAATAATTATTAACTATAAAATGGTTATATGAAATAGTCAGTCTGACAATAGTGACAGAAGAAAAGACCTCAGGTTGACTTTGCTGTTATTCAGCCCGAGCTTCTTTCTGATGTGCTGTCTGTGGCAATTGACCGTCTCAAAGGATAAGTTCAATATATTTGCAATATCCTTGCTCTGTTTACCTTCCTTTATAAGCCCGGCTATCATGATCTGTCTGGGCGTAAGCTTGAAATATTCAGATGACAATCTTGATGAAAAAGGGGAGATAATCTCTTTAAGGTTTGACTCCAGAATATCTATAATATCCGCTCCTTCCACGCCGGAGCAGGTTTTCTTCAATTCCTCGATATAAGGCATAATTAAAGTCTCAACATTGGAGAGAATCTTTTCCTCGAGCTCGGCCCTGTCATTTTCCCGCTGTTTCAACAGGACCTTCAGCGCGGTATTGGCCTCCCTCAGGTTGGCGGCCTGAATGCTCAGCTCTTTTTTTGCCTTTTTCAGCTCTTCTTTCAGTTTTCTGTATCTTTCATCGGATTTCTTCAAACTCATTCCGCTGTCAGCCCCGCTGAATGTATACCTTACAGCGGCATAAAATACCGCCAGCGGGCAGGGGAGCCTGCCGGAAAAGCTTTATCTGCGATTTCTTTTATAGCCGTTGAACCCGCAACCCGCACAACTCTCCCGCCGTTTATGCAACATTAAGATTAAATCTGAACCTCCTCAGTCTTAATGCATTCGAAACAACAGTCACGGATGACATACCCATTGCCGCTGCTGCAACCATGGGATTCAGCACTATACCGAAAAACGGGAAAAGCACACCCGCGGCAATCGGTATTAATATTGTATTATAGGCAAAGGCCCAGAAGAGATTCTCCTTTATGTTTTTGATGGTAGCCCTCGAAAGGGCTATTGAAGCCACAACACCCCTCAGGTCCCCGCGTATAAGCGTAATGTCGGAAGCCTCCATCGCCACATCAGAGCCTGTCCCGATTGCAATGCCGACATCCGCCTGTGCAAGGGCCGGGGCGTCATTGATACCGTCTCCGACCATGGCCACCACCCTGTTTTCAGCCTGGAGTTTCTTGACCTCGTTTGCCTTGTCCTCGGGAAGCACCTCGGCGAAAACCCTGTCTATGCCGGCCTGTTTTGCAATCGCATCGGCGGTCCTTTTATTGTCGCCCGTGATCATCGCCACTTCCACCCCCAGCCTGTGAAGAGCCTCTACGGCATCACGGGCATTCTCCTTTAATGTGTCGGCTACGGCTACAATGCCGATTGCCTTGCCGCCTGCCGCGACATACATCGGGGTCTTGCCTTCGCCGGACAGCACGGCGGCTTCATTCAGGAGTCCTTCGATACTCACACCCTCATTACGCATAAAATCGGCATTTCCCAGAAGCACTGCTGTGTTGTCTATTACAGCCTTGATTCCCCTGCCCGGCACGGCCTGGAAATCCTCCGGGTCTTTTATATCCATATTATCTTCCCTCGCCTTCTTTACAATCGCCTCTCCCAGCGGA
>JAADFS010000051.1 GCA_013152795.1 Deferribacteres bacterium | reverse complement strand
TGATAATGCCCAGGGACAAACCGATGATGGCCATGAGCGTGGGGTGCGTCAAAATGGTGGACGCCGCGGCCAGCGGTGTAATGTATTCCTCTGATCCGAACAATCTGAATAATGATGTGGTCATCATCAGCGCCAACTGGGGGCTGGGCAAAACGGTCGTGGACGGCTCGGTTGATGCGGATCATTTCATTGTCCGGAAAGAGGAGCCTTACGAGATTCTCGAAAAGAAGACGGGCAAGAAGGAGTTGAAGGCCGTCGCCGTTAAAGAAGGAGGCATCCGGGAAGTCAGTGTCCCCCCCGGCGAGCAGGAACGACCGTGTCTCAGCGATGAGCAGATAAGGGAGCTCGCCCGGCAGGCCGTACTCATCGAGCATTACATGAAGAAACCCCAGGATATAGAGTGGTCCATAGACAAAAGGGGTGAGGTTTTCATACTTCAGTCAAGGCCGTTAAAAATCTCCTCCCCCGCATCCACCACCCGGAATATCATATCCAGCCTGCAGAAATATCCGGTCCTCATGGAAAACCGCGGCAAGATAGCAAGAAGGGGCATAGGCGCGGGCAGGGTCTTCATACTGCGGCAGTTGGAGGATCTCAAGAATTTCCCTCCCGGTTCAGTGCTTGTAGCCAAACACGATTCCTCGCATTTTATTAAAGTCATGCCGAAGGCATCGGCCATTATCACCGACACCGGGACCCCGACAAGCCATATGTCAAACATTGCAAGGGAATTTCAGGTGCCCACGATAGTCAATACAGGCATAGGCACGAGCATCCTGAAGCACGGCCAGGAGATTACCGTGGATGCAGAGGACAACAGGATTTACGACGGGATAGTCAAGGAACTCTTAAAGTACAGGATCACGGACGAGATTCCCCTGATGGAGCTTGAAGAGTTCAGGCTCCTCCAGAAGATGCTGAGATATATAACGCCGCTGAACCTGATTGACCCCCTCCTGGAGAATTTTACGCCCGAAAACTGCAGGACCTTTCACGATATCATCCGCTTCATCCACGAAAAGGCCATTGCCGAGCTTGTGGATATCGACCGTTACAAAGAGGTGCTGCGCAACAATATAGCGGTCAAGCTCGACGTCCCCATACCGACCGGCATATTCATGATCGACATAGGGGGCGGGCTGAACCTGAAAGGGAAGGGGAACAAGGCATCCTTTGAGGAGATAGCCTCCATACCGTTCAGGGCGATTGTAGGGGGGATGATGCATCCCGGGGTCTGGCACTCGGAGGCCGTGTCAATGAAGATAAATGATTTCATGTCGAGCATGCTGAAAATGCCGGATGTATCCGCCATGAGCTACCTCGGCGAAAACGTGGCGGTTATTTCCCGCGAATATGTCAATCTCAGCCTGAGGTTCGGCTACCATTTCAACATGATAGACTGCTACTGCAGTGATAACATCAGGGACAACCATGTGTATTTCAGGTTTGTCGGCGGCGCCACGGATATCACCAAGAGGTCGCGCCGTGCCGAACTGATAGGGTCGATCCTCAAGGAGTTCAACATGAGAACCAACCTGAAAGGCGACCTTATAATCGCCCGCACCGACAACATCACGCGGCCGGAGATGGAGGAACTGCTGGATCATCTCGGCAGGCTGATTGCATATACGCGCCAGCTTGACGCCCTGCTGGATGACGACAGCGTCGTGGACCGTTACGTCAGGAATTTCCTTGAGGGCAATTACAGGATAGGATGACGGGTGACAAGATACGGACGTGAGATTTGATTCTATTATCAAAAAGGCTGAAGGCTTACTGAAAAAGGCCGGGAATATTTTTCACAGGAAAGATGAAGCGCAGGAAATCGCCCTTCTCATCCCCGGTGATAACTATCTCAAACTCAGGAGCAGGTATTACAGTTACAAGAATCTCCTCCTGAAAAACAACGAGCTTCTCGACACCCTCTCGGAGATAGAGGAGGGGATCGAAACAAAAACCATAACACTCCACGTCTTCCGCTCGTATATCTCCCGTATCTTTGATACGGCGTTCGGTTTTATCCAGAGCCTCAACGATATGGCGGACAACCGTTATATGTATCTCTATGACGTGCTCGAACGCATCAGGCTGAATACAGAGTCGCAGCTACGGGAGGAAGAGGAGAAGAGACTCGTGGATTTCGTGGTCCCACTCGGAAAAATAACCTCGGAGCATTTCAAGGATACAGGGAGCAAGGCAGGCAACCTCGGGGAAATACGGAACATACTGAAGCTGCCCGTGCCGCGCGGCTTTTCAATAACAGCCAAGGCGTACAGGCATTTCATATCCTTCAATCACCTTGAGGACAGGATCGATACCCTCCTTGCCCCCCTGGATATGAACGATACGGCCGGTATCGAGAGGGTTTCAGACGAGCTGCAGGGGTTGATCATGGACTCGCGCGTGCCGCAGGAGATAGAGGAGGCGGTTTACAGGGAGGCGGACAGGCTGGGCGGGCAACAGAGATTCTCTGTGAGATCAAGCGCGGTCGGCGAGGACGGCAAGGTGTCTTTCGCCGGACAGTTCACCAGCAGGCTTAACGTGCCGAGGGAATCCATCATACATGCCTACAAAGAGGTTGTGGCAAGCAAATACAGCATGAGGGCCATGTTTTACCGGCTGGCAAAAAAGATAAAGGACAGGGATACACCCATGTGCGTGCTTGTCCTGGAAATGGTCGATTCAAGATCATCGGGTGTTTTATATACCATGAATCCCAGCTATCCCGAGAAAGACGAGACCATAATAAGCGCTGTGTGGGGGCAGGGGCAGTATGCGGTCAGCGGCACGGTTTCGCCGGACATGTATATACTGGACCGCAGGGAAAACGGCAGAATAGCCGGCAGGACGGTTTCCCGTAAAGACGTCAAGCTCGTATTGAATCCCTCGGGAGGGGTAATGGAGGTCCCGGTGCCGGAGGAAAACCGGGAAACCCCCTGTCTTTCAGATGACGAAATCCACACGCTTTATAATTTCAGCCGTTTGATAGAAAAGCATTTCGGGACACCGCAGGATATCGAATGGGCGATTGATGAAAACGGCCGCATCCTGATACTTCAGGCACGGCCCCTGCATATCAAGAGGGTCATCACACCTGCGGCACCGGATACATACTATGAGACGCAGACGGTTTTATGCAGGGGAGAGACGGCCAGCCGCGGGATTGCATCAGGCCCCGTATACATCATTGAAAGGTTCGACCAGATTTCCGGTTTCCCGGAAGGGGCCGTCCTTGTTGCCAGGAACACATCCAATGAATTCGTGAGGATCATGCCGTCTGCTTCGGCGATTGTAATCGAGACAGGCAGCAGGACAAGCCATCTTGCCACCGTTGCCAGGGAATTCAACATTCCCATGATTATCAACGCCAAGAATATAATCGGGATACTCCGCAATGAGACGCTTGTAACCGTGGACGCGGATTCCGGCCGTATCTACAGGGGCCGTAGGGAGGGACTTCCCCTGACGGGCTGGGAGGCGGTGCCTGCCGAGCAGTACGGCCGTGAAGAGAGGATCATAAGAAATGTCATGAAGAACATAACCCCCCTTCACCTCATCAATATCGTCGAAGGCGAGACAGACCCCGACGACTTCAGGACGATCCATGACATCATCCGGTTTGTCCACGAGGTCTCCGTGAAGGAGATGTTCCGTATCGGAGAGCTGTCGGAAGGCGAGGGTTATACCCAGGAGATAGTCACCGACAAGATACCCATGTGCTTCTATGTCATCGACCTTGATGGAGGGGTTGTGGATGAGGCCAAGTTTCTGAGAAAACTCTCCCCGGAACATATCCGCTCCATTCCGTTCAGGGCATTGTGGCGCGGGATGACCCACGAAGGGGTGAGGTGGTCGGGCCCGGTTGATATCGACATGGCGGGGCTTGCTTCGGTTATGGCAAGGTCTTTCGTCAGGACAGGGGTTACGGAAAAAGGCGGCAAGGTATATGTAATTATCACGGACCAGTACATAAACCTGAGCGTAAAGCTGGCGTATCATTTCTCTGTTGTGGATGCATTCTGCGGGGAGAGTTATATAAACAATTATATAAACCTCCGTTTTCAGGGCGGAGGCGCCGGCGCTGAGGGCAGGGCCCGCCGGGCGTTGTTTTTAAAAGATGTTCTGGAGTCCATGGATTTCAGGGTGGAAATAAAAGGCGATATGGTACTGGCCGGCATAAAGGGCGCTTCACAGGCGGAGACCGAACACAAACTCGATATGCTCGGCCGCCTGCTCGGCTGCTCCAGACAGCTTGATATGGCGATCAACAGCATTGAGGCCAAGGACTGGTATGTCAGGGCCTTTCTGGAGGGGAATTATTCCTTTGTGCATGATTAACCATTAACCTTAATGTTGCATAGAGAGGAAAGTTGCGGGTTGCGGGTTGCAAGTTACGGGTTGGAAGGTGATGGGATTTTAACAGAAAAGGGTGCAGTTGTCAGGGTGCAGGGTGCAGAATAAAGACCTGTTCCCCTCCCCAGGGTGAAGATTACGAATGCGATCAAAGATCTGGCATAAGATGATTATCGGCATTTCCGTTCCCTCCCTCATAGCAATCCTGGGGGTTGGGCTTACATACGAATATATAAACGATGTCAAGGACAGGGAGCAGTTTGTCCAGATCGCCGATGACCTGAAGGAGCACGTTCTCGAGGTCCGGCGCAATGAAAAGAACTTCCTCCGCTACAAGGACGAGGAAAATCTCAGGGAGATACATGATGCGGTCTCAATCCTTACCAGATCGATCGAGGGCATATCCCCTGAGACCGCGGAAGAGATCGGCAGGAAAGAGTTTTCATTACTGAAGAGATCGGTTCAGACATATTCGGCGCTCATAGACAGCCTGTACAAAAACTTTCAGCAGGAGACCGAAGTCACCAGAAGGGTAAGGGAGGAGGGCAGGAAGCTGGAGAGATTTGCGGCGAACTGGCAATATACGGGAGAGCTCTCAATAAACCTCGTCCTTCACCTGAGGCTTCTGGAGAAGAACTACATGCTTTTCCGCGACAGGGAGTCCTTTGTTAAATTGAAAGACAAGCTTGCGGAACTGGAAAAGACAGGCTACTTCTGCAACGAGTGTGTCGCGTATATCGAGGCCCTCCGCCGCCTCTTTGCAACATATAAAAAGAGCGATGCGATGGTGAACGAGCTGCAGGCCACAGGAGATAATCTTGAGAGAATCACGGGGAGGATAGCCATGCGTGAAAGGCAGAGGATCAGTTCCTTCCTCACGCTTACACAGCGCCTTCTGCTTGTGGCCCTTGCCCTGCTCTGCACTCTGGGGCCGCTGTTCGTCTACAAGACCGCCAATCACATAACAGCGCCCATCAAGAGGCTCGCCGAGATTGCAAAGAGGATTTCCGAGGGTGATTTGAGCCTGAGGGCCCCGCTCAGGGAGCACGACGAGACGTACTACCTTGCCGTATCCTTCAACACAATGCTCGATCACCTGCAACTTGCGCAGGAATCACTGGCGCAGAGCCTGGAGCTTCTGAGACAGAAACAGGCACAGCTCGTGGAGTCTGAAAAACGCGCATCCATAGGCTTTCTTGTCTCAGGTGTCGCGCACGAGCTGAATAACCCCCTGAACAACATATCGCTGACCGCCGAGACCATGCTGACCAGCCTGAAAGACCTCACCCACGAAGATATGCGGGAGTATATCACGGACATACTCTCGCAGAGTGAGCGCGCCCAGCGCATCGTGCAGGACCTGCTTGATTTCGCGGGGGCCAAGCGTTCCAGCGTCATGGAAAAGCAGGACATCGTCAGGGTGGTGAAGAAATCAATAAATCTCACCGCCAATCAGTTGAGGATCAACAATATAAAGCTGATTCAGGATATCCCCGACAGGGCCTTTTATGTTAAGGGAGACCGCAACAAACTCGAACAGGTCTTTGTCAACATTATCGTGAATGCCATACAGTCGATGAAGGAAGGGGAAGGCACCCTGACCATAAGCGTCAGGCCGGATGCCGACAGCAGGAACATACTCATAAAGATCAGCGATACAGGGCACGGCATACCCGAGAAAGACCTCAAGAACATATTTGAGCCTTTCTTCACGACCAAATCCGTTGGTGAAGGCACGGGGCTGGGCCTGTCGGTGAGCCACAGCCTTATAATGGAACATAACGGGAAGATCGAGGTTGAAAGCAAACCCGGTGAAGGAAGCACCTTCACGGTGAAACTGCCGCTCTATAAAGAGCCCGCCTGAGTTTTCCCCAGTGTTGCGGAGTTCGGAGTTCACCTTAATGTTGCATAAACGCGGCAAGGGAGGCTGCCGTAAAACCTTTATAAAGCGATGGGATATTGAAAATAAGTCTTCATTGCAGGAAGTAACGGAGAGAGAAGTTCAAAAAGACGTCAATATGCCGTGCGGAATATTTCCTTAAGGAATCGCAGATAAAGCTTTTCCGGCAGCCTCCCTTGCCCGCACGCGATGTTCTTTTGCCACTGTAAGGTTCAAAGTTCAGAGTTTGGGGTACAGGCTGAAATCGTGATTGAAGAGAGATTCCGGCCGAGGCTGGATGACAGCCGGGACTTGTCGGCTCTATGTTAATACCGGTATTTTTGTTATAATAATTTGTTATGTTCGGTTTTCTGACAAAAATAGTAGGAACGAAAAACGACAGGGAAATCAAGAGGCTCTGGGCTGTCGTGGAGGAGATCAACGCACTGGAAGAGTCGGTCTCGTCCCTTGATGATGCCGCGCTCAGGGCCAAGACGGACGAGTTCCGCAAAAGGCTTCAGGCCGGTGAGAGCATGGACGATATTCTCCCCGAGGCGTTTGCAGTCGTAAGGGAGACCTCGCGCAGAACGCTCAAGATGCGCCACTTTGATGTGCAGCTTATCGGCGGCATCGCCCTTCACAACGGGAAGATAGCCGAGATGAAGACAGGTGAGGGCAAGACCCTTGTGGCCACGCTTGCGGTCTATCTCAACGCCCTTGAGGGCAGGGGCGTGCATATCATCACCGTCAATGACTACCTTGCAAAGAGGGATGCCGTGTGGATGGGCCCCATATATGATTTCCTGGGGCTCTCCGTGGGAATTATCCAGCACGACGCTTCCTTTGTTTATGATCCTTCATATCATTCGGAGGACAGCAGGCTTAAACACCTGAGGCCCGTGGACAGAAAAGAGGCCTATGCCGCGGACATTACCTACGGGACCAACAACGAGTTCGGCTTTGACTACCTGAGAGACAACATGAAGTACCACATAAACGATTATGTCCAGAGAGAGCTCAACTTTGCGATTGTGGACGAAGTGGACAGCATCCTGATTGACGAGGCGAGAACGCCCCTGATAATATCAGGCCCCTCAGAGGAGTCCACGGACAAATACTACAGGATTGACAAGATAATTCCGAAACTTAAAATGGGAGTGGATTACACGATAGATGAAAAGGCAAAGAGCGCCATCCTGACCGAGGAAGGAAATGCAAAGGTGGAAAAGCTGCTCGGGGTGGGAAACCTCTATGACCCTGCAAATGTCGAGCTGGTTCACCATGTCAACCAGGGGCTGAGGGCGCATGCCCTGTTTAAAAGGGATGTGGACTATATCGTCAAGGACAACGAGGTGATAATCGTTGATGAGTTCACCGGCCGCCTAATGCCCGGCAGGCGCTGGTCGGACGCTGCACCAGGCGATAGAGGCCAAAGAGGGCGTAAAGATAGAGAGCGAGAACCAGACACTCGCCACCATCACTTTCCAGAACTACTTCAGGATGTACAGGAAACTCGCCGGCATGACAGGCACCGCGGACACAGAGGCCGAGGAGTTCGGAAAGATATACAACCTCGATGTGCTTGTAATCCCGACGAACCAGCCCATGATCAGGAAGGACTATCCGGATATTATTTACAAGACGGTCAAGGCAAAGTTCCAGGCGGTCATCGATGAGATTGAAGACTGCTACAAGAGGGGGCAGCCTGTGCTCGTGGGCACCATATCGATTGAAAAATCAGAGCTTCTCAGCGCCATGCTGAAAAAGAAAAAAATCCCCCATTCAGTGCTCAACGCCAAGTACCATGAAAAGGAGGCGGAGATAATCGCCCAGGCGGGAAGAAGCGGAGCCGTCACCATTGCGACAAACATGGCCGGCAGGGGCACGGACATAGTGCTCGGGGGCAATCCCGAGGGTATTGCAAGGGATATGCTGAGGGATAAAAAGGACTATACGCAGGAGGAATACGAAAGGGCGCTGCAGAAGGCCAGGGAGATATGCGAAAAGGACAGGGAAAAGGTCATAGCAGCCGGGGGCCTGCATATCCTCGGCACCGAGAGGCACGAGTCAAGGAGGATAGACAACCAGTTGAGGGGCCGCTCCGGAAGGCAGGGGGATCCGGGCTCATCAAGATTCTATCTCTCCCTTGAAGACGACCTTATGAGGATATTCGGCTCTGACAGGGTTTCAGGCCTTATGGGCAAGCTTGGCATGGAAGAGTCCCAGCCCATAGAACACAAGTGGGTGAGCAAGGCGATCGAGAGCTCCCAGAAGAAAGTGGAGGCGCATAACTTCGACATAAGAAAACACCTGCTCGAGTATGACGACGTCAATAACAAGCAGAGGAGCGAGATTTATTCTTTCAGGCGTGAAATACTCACGTCTGAGAATGTCAAGGACAGAATCCTGGAAATGGCGGAGAATGTCCTTGATGACATTCTCTCCAAACACTGTCCCGAAAACCAGCATCCCGAAGAATGGGATCTTAAGACCCTCAGGGATGCGCTTTACGGCCAGTTCGCCATCTACCCGGAGCTGGAGGTGATGGATTTTGAGGACCTCCGCGCCAGGCTCCTTGAGGAGATAAAACGGGCATACGAAGCCAAGGAACAGGAGATAGGTCCCGATACTTTCCGGTACCTTGAAAAGATGATTCTCCTTCAGGTGGTGGATACCCAGTGGAAAGACCACCTGCTGAGCATGGACCACCTGAAAGAAGGAGTGGGCCTCAGGGGATACGGCCAGAGGGACCCCCTTGTGGAATACAAGAGGGAGGCCTTTGAGATATTTGCGGACCTGAGCGACAGGGTTGCCTCTGAAGTGGTCGCCAGGCTGATGAAGATTCAGATTGCGAGAGAGGATACGGTGGAAAGGCAATTTGCGCCGAAACCTGCAAGGATGATATACGGCCGCGGAAGCCGGGGAGAAAGCACCAAGCCGCAGACTGTCGTAAAAGACAAGAAGATAGGCAGAAACGCCCCCTGCGTATGCGGAAGCGGAAAGAAATACAAAAAGTGCTGCGGAATTAATGCGTAAGATACTGCTTATAGACAGGGATGATTCCCCGGTCCTTGAGTTTGAAAAGTCACTCTCCGGTAAAGATTACTTCCTGATAACCAGACGGAATATCGACAGCGCCGTCTCCTGCCTGAAAAACAATGCAATAGACCTGATAGTAATCGGAAGCCGCTTTGCATCGGATGCCGCTGAATCAGGGGAATTCAGGCGGCTGGCAGCCGCCGCACCGAAGATTATTTTAACCGAGGGTGATACGCCGAAATACAACAGTCCGCCTGTCAGAGACATGCTCGCAATACCCCTTCCCGCGCCTTTTTCATTCAGGGCGTTTAAATACTGGACCGACAAACTCCTGAAAATAAGGGCCACGGATGACGAAAACAGACGCCTTCAGGCCGAGCTGCGGGACAGGAGAAAAGAGCTGAAGTTTTACCATGATGTCTCAACCGAGCTGGTTGCCTCCCAGGGGCTGAAGCAATGCCTGAATTACATAATGGAAAAGGTACGGCTTATGACCGGCGCCGGTGCATGGTCGCTGCTGCTTGACAATGACCCGCTCTTTGACATAATCCCCCTGCGTTCCTCAAAGAAGATACGGAAATTGAAAATCAAAAAGGGGACCGGCATTGCCGGATGGGTGCTGGATAAAGGCGTTCCCGTAATCGTGCGCGATGTGCTGAAGGACAGGCGCTTTGACAGGGAGACGGACAGCTTTCCGGGCATTGAGGTTGAGTCTCTGATCTGCGCGCCGCTGAGGATGAAAGACCGGGACGTTGTCGGCGTGCTGAGGCTGATTAACGGTAAGGGCGGCGGTCCGTTCACGGAAGACCACATGAAGCTGCTTCTGAATGCGGCGAATTTTATCGACATCGCCATAGAGCGGACCTTTCTGTACCAGAAAACCAAGAATGATGATCTTACGAATCTCTATAATATTCATTATCTCAACCATGCCATCGAGGTGGAGATAGAGAGGGCCAGGCGGTACCGCTCCATGTTCTCGCTGGTGTTCATGGACCTTGACAATTTCAAGAAGGTAAACGATAAATACGGCCATCTTATCGGCAGCAGGGTGCTCGTTGAAATAGCCCGGCTGCTCCAGCACAGCTTAAGAAAGATCGATATAATCACGCGCTACGGCGGTGACGAGTTTGTAATAATCCTGCCCCAGACCTCACTGGATGCAAGTTTCCTTGTGGCTGAACGGCTCAGAAGGGCGATAGAGAAGAACATCTTCCTGAGAGACGAGGGTTACCCCATAAGGCTGACGGCGAGCTTCGGGGTTGCATCTTATCCCGACAATGCAGACAACAAGGATGA
>JAADFS010000050.1 GCA_013152795.1 Deferribacteres bacterium | reverse complement strand
TTTTTTTAGAGGTGCCTGAAGCCATACAACCCTCGGCGATGTTCTGTTTGCCGCTGCGGGCCGCCTGCACCATCTGGTCATGTGTGCGTGAACGCCGGTTGATAAAACGGTTGCAAAATACTACCGCGCCGTCATAAACAATCTCCGCCATCCGGTAAGACTGTAATGCCCTATATCCACCATGCGGCGGGATGAGTCGGGGGCGCTCTTCTGACTTGGTCATTCTATCCCGGCTCATAGTTTCACATCCAGCGTCACGCCCTCAGGCATATCTGATTGAGACGGAAGAACAACTTCATAGTCACTGAAATCCCGTACCGGATTCTTCTTTGCCTCTGCCGTGACCATTTCAAATAATCGATGTGAGGGGACATTGCCCAGTTTTGAATCGTGTTTGAAAACAATGAGCTTGCGTGTCGCCATCTGACCGCGTGCTGCAGAATGATCGTGTTCGAACATATTTATCAACGCATCCCAGAAGAGAACTAAATCGTCTTCATTGAAACCTGTCTGAGAAGCAAAAGGGGCGGAGATGAACCCATGACAGCGATAAAGTCCGTATGGAACCGTAAACTTCCTGCCCATAGTTCTGTTATCACCCTGCTGTTTTTCTGCCTCTGCTTCAGTTGCCACTGCCATCCTGGTAATGCTATGTTCAAGAGGAACTATCTGATCTACACTGCGAGCAAAAGTAAGCTGAACAGGCCCACGGACCTGACCCGCATTTTTACCTGTTGACATAACTGCACCGAAGGTACGTACATCATAATAAGTCTTACACATAATTTGCCGCGCTGCCTCTGTTTTGTCGCCTTTGTCTTTTGATTTGACCTGTTCCTTCTCATGAGCCTGATCAATCAGGTTATTAAGAATAGCTTTTTCCTTGATAAATATATCGTAACCATCTTTATTGTCATTTGATATCTGCACATAATTCCTCACTTTACGTTTAAGACACACATCGGTCACAAGACCATGCCCGGTCTCAGGGTCAACGCGTGGAAGATTTCCTGCGTCCGGGTCACCATTTGGATTGCCGTCCTTTATGTCAAAAAACAATACAAAGTCATAGCGGTTTTTGATGGGTTCAAGCATAGTTCTCCTCCTTCATGGTTAGTTATCAGATTCTCTCTTTTTGAAAAAGTCCTGTCGCTGATGATAATATCCGACAGCAAAACGACCCTGATCATCAAGACTCAAATGTCCCGGGAAATCGCTTATATCATCCACGATTTCTCCTATGATTTTTTCAAAGTTGACTACCCGTCCCCTGTTCTCCAGTTTTGCGAGATGATGATTTTTCAATTTCATCAGATGCGGGAAAACCGTTACCGGAGTGCTTGATGCTGATCCATAAAAGCGGTCCCGTATAGTTGCATTAATATTGGGATTAGCCTCTTCCTGAATCTTTTCAAGAACTGCAAACAGCCGTCCCAGCCGGTAGCCGACATTTCCGTTATTCGTGTCCAGCGACATACCAATCTCCTCCTTCTCCTTTGAATTATAAAAACGTGCTTTTCTCACAAGCACGGCCTTGATAAGGGATACACGGGGATATGTAATCTCATGTTCAGCCTTTATCCTCCTGATTGCAGAAGACAGAAGCGTATATGGATAAGGCGTGGCAGAAAGTATCGCCCTCATGAAATCACCGGCCAGGTTGGGCTGGATATTATCAGGTTTACCCTGCAAAGCTGTCGAGACAAGAAGGCGGAAAAGAGATAGATATTCTGGCTGGTTCTGACCGTGTTCAATAGAAATGTCCTCAAAATGTTGCTTTATGTTCTGTTCAACTTCTCCAACTGTTCCTGCATACCAAAAACGTATTGCAATACGCGAAGCATTTGGAGACAGCCCCAGCACGTAAAATTTAGTACTGTCATCGAGAACAGGCCTTGCTCCGGTTTCCGGTGATTTGAACAAAGCTTTGATAGCTTCCTTATCCTGCCCGCTGTCCCCTTTTGCAGGTTGCCCGAAGATGTCTGCAAACCACTCTTCAATCTCATGTTTCCTTTCAGCCCAGAAGACGGTGCTCGCATCTCCCACCTGGATACGCTGTCGGGAATCTTTTGCAAGCAATGTGTTGAGTACTGTAGTGTAAGCAAATTCAGCCTTCTTACCAACCGGTGCATTGTGTCCCTGTTCCTTACCAAAGGATTTGAAAGCATCAAGATTAAAGGAAACAATATTGGCACCGGAGGATTGGGCTCCCCACACCCCTTTGATATTTGTATGAAGTCTTACGGGCATATCCTGGTTTCCGGTGACTAAGCATGTCTGTGTGGCGGTTGAGCTGTTTGTCTCCAGATTAGTAACAGTGTTAATTACAACTTTACGCTGACAGATTAACTCTGTATCTCCATCAAGCTGAAAGGTGATATTTAATCCCTTCTCTTCAATTTCAGGCCACAGTGGATGAGAAAATATTTCTTCGTAGTTTTCTGATTCAAGAAAACGGATGACAGCAGCAATACCTGCATCGTCCAGATTATCGCAAAAAGTATTCTTGATGCGTTCTGAAAAACTTTTCTTCTGTTCTTTAGCACGTTCAATCAGTGCGTTGATATCCTTCTTCTTATCCGGTTTTGGACGTCCCAGCACATATGCAGGGTTATCCCATAAAAGGTTTGCTGCGATACCACTACTCCTTTTAACAGCTTTCGGCACCATAAATACCCGCCCCTTTTTCTTTTTTCCCTCTCCTTCCCTTGTATCTTGAAGTCCGGCATATTTGCCGTCTTTTTTCAGGATTATGATAAAAGGTATTTCATTATGCTGAAATCCTTCATGCGCTGCATCCGGGATTCTTTCATAATACTTTGCCAACGCCTGCAATATCACAGCCTCACCCCCTTTTCATCAACCATCATCCGCCCATTGATGAGATTTGCCCGGAAGAAGGAAGGGCGGCACTTTTCAGTACAGAAGTGCGGCGAGCCATTGCCTGATACATTATGGTGGTAAATATCGTAAAGCATCCACCCAAGATCGCGGGTTTCAGGAATCGGTGAACGTATCTCTGAAGCCTTCGCATGAGCCACATCTCCGGACCGGATCTTTTTAACTGTGCTATCAGATTGTCACCCTCACCATACCTTACAATTACCGGCCTATACTTTGAATCGTCTATAAGCTTGAATTTCCGGGCGGCGGTGTAAAAACTGAAACGCAGCTCACTGTCAGGGGCAAGGTCTTTCAGAATGTTATATTTATCCAGATTATTACCCTGAAGCCAGTAGAGTTCTCTGAAAAAACGCTCAAACATCTCTGGGGACAGCAGATCATATTTCCCATCAGCAATCAGCCTGCCGCCTATCTCTGCTGCCTGCCTAAGATAACCTGCCGGAATATTGCCTGGCGGCACAAAGACCTTGACGGTGCCTTGTTTGAGCAGACCCTCCCTGTTACACCTTCCAGCAGCCTGAGCGATTGAATCTATCCCTGCAAGGGCGCGATAAACAACAGGAAAATCAAGGTCGACTCCGGCCTCAACAAGCTGGGTGCTGATTACTCGTGTCGGTATGTTATCTCTGAGCCTTTGTTTTATCACCGCGATTACTTTGGACCGGTGCGCCCCGCACATCAGTGCAGAGAGATGAAATGTTCCTTCAGGCATTAATCCATAAAGCATGCGGCAGTCATCGCGTCTGTTGACTATGCATAACACACTCTGGTGCTGCGAAAGCTCGGCAGCAATATCCTCCCATGTGTCCGGAGCTGTAAGATTATCAGGGGGCATGATATCGACACGCTTGAATGCCTTATGTAATGAAACCGGATTTTTCATGATCTCAACCGTTTCTCCCAGCCCCTCAAAGTGAAAATCAAGCGAACCGCCCGGACTAAAGGCAGGCTGGGTTGCGGTGCTCAACACAAATGTCACCCGATAATTCCCGTGCAGTTCTTTTACGGTATGAAGAAGCGGACTGAGATATTCGGGCGGAAGAAGCTGTACCTCATCCAGGACTACAACGCTGTTTACGATATTGTGAAGTTTGCGGCATCTGCTTGAACGGTTGGAAAATAACGATTCAAAGAACTGAACCGAAGTTGTCACGATAACCGGAGCGTCCCAGTTTTCACATGCAAGCCTGCTTCTTGCAGTCTCCCGTCCCTCATCTGATATATCAATATTGCTGTGATGCTCGACAATAACATCCTTGAATATCTCTCTGAATTGTTCTGTTGTCTGTTCGATAATACTGGTGTAAGGGATAACATAAATTATCCGCCTCTTGCCATGATTTACAGCATGATTCAGCGCAAACGCCATTGAAGAAAGTGTTTTGCCTCCACCGGTAGGGACTGTCAGGGTGAATATCGCAGGTTCATGGACTGATTTGGCAATGCACTGCTTCAGTATTTCAGCCCGCTTCCTGTTTACATGGGTATCGCCGGCCTTCTCCTGTTTCTTTGCCATATAAGTTTCAAAAAGAGGCAGGAGATCATTAAGCGAAGGGTAACCTTTGCGAATTCTTGATTTGTCCGGCTCAAGAAAGGCTTCGGTATCAAGGAAGTCGGCATCAACAAGGCAGGAGTACAGCATCCTGATCCAGAGGGCATGTCCTCTACTTGTCCTGAATTTTTGTCCGGGCAGGGGATGTTCTTTAATTTCGTGCTTGATGTTTGATAGGGCTTGCTTCAGGAGATCGTAATTCTGAAGCCGATGAACTAAACTTCTATTACCAGCCTCAGCGCTCTGCCAATCAGTAAGTCCTGCATGATGTCCGGCGATAATGTAGCTGAAAATCCTGCCTGCCATTTTAAATTTTTCAACTGCAAGCAAGGCCCCTGCTGTAGAGTGATCAACCCTTCCGCGTTTTGTCTCGATATGCGCCTCGCTCCCGGCTGCAGTAAGAAGCATTTTCTGAAACTCCCCGGAATACTTCCCCAGGTCATGCCATAATCCCGCCAGGTAAGCCCATTCACCGGAGCCGAATTCTCCGGCAAAGCGCCGCGCAAGCTCTGCAACGTTTACGAGATGCTTATCAAGCGGCTGCCATTCATCAGCCGGCCTGCCCCGGAGGCTGTGCGCATAGTATGATTTTCCCGTTTCCGCCATATCCCCTTCTTATCGAGAGCTTATTTCATTCTTCAATACGCTGATACCGTGCGGTCACCGACAGTTGCCGTCTGTCATTTGCACGCACGGGTTTTGGAAAGCATGAGGGTTACAATTTAATGTATCATTATAACAGAATGCGTAAAATCGGGGCCTGTTAATTGAGGACGAATTTGTGGTAACGGCACGGGTTGTCCCGGCTCGTCGGTGATATGAAAAAAATTTCGGCGTATCCTCCTAAAGAAATCCTTCCAATTGCCCGATTTATCTATTAATGATTGATGTGTTTCCTGATTTTTGCAGTTTTTTTCAGATGCAGACGCCCCTGAAGTGCAGAAGAGCTGATCTGTAACACTGCTTAAAATCAACACTATCAACATCATAAACCAGGGAGTACAAGAACTTGCCCTAATGGAAAGACAGGATTTATACTATAGGACGGCTGTCAAATGTCTGCAGCCCCGCAAGGGCGGGCCATCTGCTGAATGTGTAACGGGGGATAAGGAGGCAATGAAGATTTTAATTGTCGATGACAACGAGGATTCAAGGATAATACTCAAGACAACCCTTGAACTGGACGGGCATATAGTCGAAGAAGCGCCCCACGGGTTGAAGGCCCTGAAAATGGCCAAGGAATCCATGCCCGATATATTTATTTCCGACATACTCATGCCGGTGATGGACGGCTTCAGCCTGTGCCGCGAGGTGAAACAGGATGAAAAACTGAGGAAAATCCCCTTTGTCTTCTACACTGCCACATACCTCGACCCCAAAGACGAGAAACTGGCGGCAAGCCTGGGCGCGTCCCGGTATATCGTCAAGCCCATGGATTTCGACAAGTTCCTGAAGATAATAAAAGAGGTTTTCCAGGAATACTCTGAGAAGAGACTCCTCATCCCGGAAAAACCCACGGAGGAAGAGCCCGAACTGTTCCGGATGTACCAGGACAGTGTCGTAAGGATGCTCGACAAGAAAGTCCAGGAACTGGAAAACGAGATCGTCAAGCGCAAAAAAATGGAAGAGGAACTCGAGCGCCTGAACGTTGAATTGACGCATAAGAACAAGGAGTTAAAGCAGGTTCTCTATGTCACCTCCCATGACCTGCGGACACCCCTGGTAAATATCGAAGGCTACAGCAAGGAGCTGGAATATTCCCTGAAAGACCTGCTGTCCGCGGTGCAGAGTGAAGATGTGCCGGCGCATATAAAGGAAACCATCGCCCCCATTGTCGACAAAGACATCCCTGAAGCCGTGAAATATATCAATGCCAGCATATCAAAAATGAATTCAATGCTTTCCGGCCTCCTTAAGCTTTCGCGTATGGGCCAGGTCGTGCTGAAGATACAACAGATAGATATGAACAAACTGATGTCCGACATCCTATGTGTGGTGGAGTACCAGATCAAAAACATGGGCGTCACACTGGACGTCACAGACCTGCCCCCCTGCCGCGGGGATGAGTCCCAGATCAACCAGGTCTTTTCCAACCTTATAAGTAATGCCCTGAAATTCCTCGACCCCGCCCGTCCCGGCGTCATCAGGATTTCCGGCCGGAGGGAAAACGGTCACTCCGTGTACTGCGTGGAGGACAACGGAATCGGCATTGCGCCGGAATACCAGGAGAAGATATTCGAGATGTTCCACCGCCTTGACACAACCGTCGACGGCGAGGGGCTGGGGCTGATCATAGCGCGCAATATCGTCGAGAGGCATCACGGGAAAATATGGATAGAATCCGAGCCGGGCAGGGGCTGTGAATTCTACGTGTCGATACCCGCCTGAACGGACCAGCCGGAAACTCAACCGCCCGCCAGTTCCATGACCGCTGATCTCAGGCCCATGACCACTTCCGATATCCGTTCGTAATCCAGGGTATCGGGTGTGTCCCCCTTACCGTGGTAATTGGGATTTCTGAAGAAAGCGGTATCCGTCACCATAAAGGCATGGTAGCCGAATTTCCAGAAAGACCTGTGGTCTGAAAAATCTATTCCGGGCACAACCGGCAGTGTGGAGATGGACTCCACGGGGAGCTCGGAGCCCTTTTTAAAGGCTGCCTTTGCGCGGTTCAAAAAACCCTTTGACGGGAGATTACTTACAAACGTTATGAAATTGCCCGTGGTCGGATACCTGAACCTGAGAAACGCCAGGGGAAAATACTGGGTCTCGGGCCTGTCCGTGAAATAGCCTATTGATTCGAGGCATATCATGCCTTCAACATCCGTTCCTTTCTGGTGGAGACTCCGCGCATATACATAACTCCCCATATGCCTGCTCCGGGAAAAAGGGGGTTCCTCAAGGACAAAGGCGACAAACTGCACGCTCAGGCCGAGCGGCTCGTTGACGAGCAGCCGTGCCAGCTCGAGGAGCCCTGCAACCCCGCTCGCATTGTCATCCGCGCCGGGCGTCCCTGTAACCGTGTCGTAATGCGCCCCTATCACGAGGACTCTGTCAGGAGACTTTTCGCCCTTTTTTTCGGTAAAGATATTTTCATAGGTCTTGCCTTCAACGTCATAGCGCTGTGCCGAGACGGCATAACCGTAGCTGTTCAACTCGGCCCTGATGTAGCCTGATGTCTTTTCCAGGGCGTCTGTCTGCAGGTATCCGCGCGAACCCGCGAACCTATTTCATCGGCAAAGATTCTGACGGTCTTTTCGATATTGTTCCGTATATCTTTTTTTATGCGGGACGGGTCATTGTCCTGTGTGGGGATGGTTTCCATGATGATGTTTGTATATCAAAGATTCTCCGGGATGTCAACAGCGCGTCAATTCTTACCGGATAACGCCCTTCCGGGAAGCCCGAATCTTGACGGATAAGATATAATAGCTTAAGGTATGAGAGCCTGCTGGCGATGTTTTTTTGCCAGCGGTAAGGTTAACCTTAATGTTGCATAAACAGGCAGAGGAGTCTGCCCCGCCGGCGGCATTTTATGCCACTGTAAAGTTAATAATGAATCATGAAATCCGCGGCCGGAGACATTAAAAGACATAAAGGCCTGAGGCCCACCACAGGAAGGGTGAGAGAGGCCCTTTTT
>JAADFS010000049.1 GCA_013152795.1 Deferribacteres bacterium | reverse complement strand
CGTCCGATGCCACTGACGCCACTGTCCTCAGATCAGGATGATCCATTACCCTTATGTCTATTACATCGCTTATCCCTACCCTGTACGCATCCCCACTGTCTCCCTTGCCCCCTTCATCCGCTCCTAATACTACTCCTGCACACATTATTACTGTCAATATCGCAAATACCGCCCCTTTCAGTATTTCTCTTCCGTTCATCTCTTCTTTCTCCCTGATCTTTGATTCTTTCCCTTTGGTTGGGAAACTGTCTGAATTATGGCTGATAAGGAAACCAGCCAAAAACCTGTATCAAAATAATACGAAAGGCCGGAGGGTCAAGCAACCAGCTTAGCCTTGCAGTTGCATAACAGTATAGCAGCATTCCTTTAAACCTCTGAACCTCACTCCCCGTTAACCTTACACTTAAAAAAACATCGCCTGTCCGTTTATGCAACATTAAGGTTGATACTTATGAACACGCCATTGTTATATAGTGATAAGTATACCTTATTATATATAATTTGTAAAAAACCTTCACAATTACTTACCAGTTTCCCTTTACAAAATCCTCACTCTACACCTTCCCCTAACCCCATCCCGAGGGGAAGGGGGACTTGTTTCATTCTGCATCCTGACAACTGCACCCTTATCCTGTTAAAATTCCATCGCTTTACCTTACAGTGGCATAAAAACATCGCCTGCGGGCAGGTGAGCCTGAAGGTTTTACGGCAGGCTCTCCTGCCATTTATGCAACATTAAGGTAAAGTCTATCTACCGCGTAGTAAAGTTTCTTACACTGCTGGCGGTTGCAGCTCCCCTTCCGTCGTCCGCAACCACCTTCCAGTAGTACGTGGTCCCTGCCTTTAGCCCTGATACAGTCTGAGTAAGCTGATCGCTGTTATCAGGATTGCCGCCCCCGTGGCCGCCGCCTCCACTGCCGCATGAAACCAGCACTGAAGCGCTTATCATGATTATCACCAGCAACAGTGCTGTCCTTCTTTTGCCTTTTAAAGCGCCGCCTGCAAAGATCATCCCGAACAGCAGGAGCCCTGAACCGCCTCCAGCATAATAGATGCCTCTGTTTCCGGTGGAGGAAATATTCTCCCTGCTGATACAGCCTGTTGTAAAACCGCCGTCTTCACACACATGAAGGCTGTACGTGACGGGATCCCCATCAGGGTCCGTGCTCTTTTTCCATACAAACTCAACGGTTGTATCCAGACCTGTGGCGCCGTCCTCGGGAGAGACGAGTTGAGGCGCCTCGGGCCGGTAGTTGCCCGGAGAGCCGAAGCCGCCGTAGAAGGCGATTATATCTCCTGCATATGGATATCCCGGCTCCGGGCCGTCTCCCCACCTGTAACCGATAATCAGGTCATCAATGCCGTCGGCGTTGATATCGCCTCCGAAAATGTCCCTCAGGCCGTCGTCCTTATCAGCACCGTAGACGGTTATATCAGGCAAATCCGTTTTCAGGTCTATTGTCGCGGGCCAGGAGGATCTTCCGAAAAATACATATGCATCCCCTGCATCCAGCTTCAGGTTGTCCTCACCGTCACCCCCCAAGGCGATCATTAGCACATCATCCATGCCGTCATTATTGATATCAGCGGCATAAACTCTCAGGCCCAGATGATCAGGAATGTCCTTGTGATCCTTGAAGTTATGATAACCTTCTATATAATCGCCGGCATCGGCCCCTGTAATCCTTACATCGGGGGCCGTTGTATTAAGATCAATCTCCCGGGGAAATGACGGGGAGCCGAAGAATATGTAGACCTCTCCGGCCTCGTTCCTGAGATTGTCCGGCCCGTCGGCGTATGCCGCGCTCGCGATAATGTCATCAATACCGTCGCTGTTGACATCTCCTATGGCAAGCCTGCTTAAACGGTCACCTTCCTCGGCACCGTAAATGACCGCGGCGTCAGAAGGCAACGAGGCCAGGTCTATTGTCTTTCCCTTGTAATCACTGATGTTGTTTATAATCACAATCTCACCGGCATTACGCCTGTCCGGGTCTTTCTCTCCGCCCCACACCCCGATTATGAGATCCACCTGTCCGTCATTAAAGATATCACCCGTGCCGAGTGAGCCCTGGGTTCCGAGTTTATCATACGGTTTACCACCATAAATGGAAATATCCGCCCTGGTTGTGCTTAAATCCAGGACATCCTGAAACTGAGGCGAACCCAGCACTATATGTATCTCTCCGTTCAAGTCACCTTCATTGTCCACACCGTCACCGCCGGAGGCCGCCGCTATCAGGTCGGCATAGCCGTCGGCATTGATATCAGAGGCAATGACCGATATACCCAGGTTGTCTCCGGCATCAGCCCCGTAAACTATAAAATCCGCCCGATCCCTTTTCAGGTCTATAACAGAGGGGAGGGAGTTACTGCCGAATATAACACTGACCGCACCGCAATCCTCCCTCTCATTGTCCGGCCCGTCATCCTTTGTCGTGCCTATTATAATATCGGCATAGCCGTCGTTGTTCAGATCACCGGTGGCTATGTATTCCCCTGTCAGGTCCCTTTTGTATATGAGCTCCCCTGTTTTGCTGTCAATAACCGGAATGGCATCAACGCCTTTAATGGTGACATCTGCATCATCATAAACCGACAGTGTTCCGCCTTTTAAACCACCGTAGAACATATAGACCGCACCGGCAGGGATAAAAACCTTGCTGGTGAAATGGTCAAAGTACAGTTGATCAATCCTAATCTCACCGGTGGAACTCACCTCGTTCAAGAAAGATATAACAACCTCGGTTACATTATTCCAGTCAGGATTCTGGTCAGTGGAACTTATGGGGACAAAATCCGATAACGGCAGATCGATTGGCGTCCAGCCCGCGTCGTTTAACTGCAGGCCAGGATTATAGGCATCGGTATAGGCATACTCAAAGCGATTATTCCAGTCAGGCGCGAGTATTATTATCGCAGCAAGGCGTTCATTGCTGTCTCCGGCATAAATCTGCAAATGCAGGGCATCCGCTGCGGGATCCAGAGAAATGGCCTTGGTGAATTTCAGTTTCATGGACAGTGATCCGGCGGCTGTTCGCGTGGTGCTGATACTGGTGCCTCCCGCTATGCTGTCAGGGCTTGCAACCGGAGGCGTTCCATTAACCACGCTCCACATGGAAAGTGCATCTTCTTTTGTCCACTCATCACGGTCCCAGGGCAGATAATATTCATCCCTTACTATTTTTTCAGCTATTGACGAGACGATTAAATCATTGGTCCCGTCACCATTTACATCACCAACCGTTGTCCCCCCGGTATGGCCGAGACAGCACTGCAGTGCATACCTTGGCCTGGAGATGTATACATCGTAATCGCCAGCGGCTGCGTCTCTTATCTCCGCCGCCTCGCCTGTTTTAACCGGAAAAGCTGATAAAAATATCGCCGGAAAAATCACAATCACTAAAAGAGGCAATATGGGGTTTAAGAAATTAAGCGGCTGGATTAAGCGAGCATCTTTGACCTTTAACATTGTTCCTCCCCGGGATGCCGGATTTGTCTCATGCAGCGGAAATGCCCACCGGCATCCACCCTTCTGTCTTTCCCTCAAAACAGGGGGCACGCTTGTCCGTAACCTGTGTGAGTTAATATAGTTAAGGTTGCATAAACCTGTCGCAGACGGCGGGTTTTCCCGCCCTGTTTATGCAACATCAAGGTTTATTGATGAACATGTAATTCAGCTTTTCGATTAACGGTGTCACGATTTCGGGGTTTATAAAAAGCTGAATAACCGGTAGTAGCGTTGCTGAATGCTGATTATTAATAATTATTATTATAGAATAACATATCTTTGTGCTAAAATACATCCGAAATGGGCACTGTAAAGATATGCGGAATCACCAATACTGAAGATGCGCTTGCTGCTGTCCGGTACGGCGCTGACGCCGTAGGTTTTGTCTTCTATCATAAAAGTCCCCGCGCGGTGACTCCCGAAACCGCAAAAACCATTATCTCATCCCTACCGCCGTTTATAACCACGGTTGGTGTGTTTGTGGATGAAGAAATCCGGGAGATGGAGAAAATCGCATCTTATGCAGGACTTGATGTGATACAGCTTCACGGTTCCGAATCTCCGGATAAATGCAGGAATGCCGGCAGGAAAATCATTAAAGCCGTCAGGGTGAAGCACCGGGCTGATATTGAAATCCTGAGGCAGTACCGGAACGTGTCCGCATTTCTCCTTGACACATATTCCCCTTCTGCAATCGGTGGCACCGGGGAGACATTCAACTGGGAGATTGCAGTTGAAGCAAAGAAGTTCGGCAGGATCATTCTTGCTGGGGGGCTTGATCCGGGGAATGTGGAAGAAGCGATAAAGATTGTCCGTCCCTACGGGGTCGATGTGTCATCAGGTGTTGAAGGCAGCGAGAAAGGCCGAAAAGATCACGTTAAATTAAAACTGTTTATCGAACGCGCCGGAAAAGCCTTTCGTGCTTATGGATAATCCGCCGCCGCACTCCTTAATTATGACGGCTGAAACAGCTTTCAGTAAAGCAGTCATTGAAAACATACTGGGAATGCCCTTCAGCGCCAACAACAGGGTGCGTCTGTTGAAAAGCGGGCAGGAGACCTTTCAGGAGATACTCGACTGCATAAGGGCCGCACGTCAGATCATATGTATCGAATTTTATATTTTCAAGGATGACAACACCGGCAAAAAAGTCGCCGAACTCCTGAAACAAAAGGCGGGCGAAGGCGTCAATGTTTACCTGCTTTACGACCACTTCGGCTCTTTTCTGACCTCGCGGCGGTTCTGGATGGACCTCAGGAAAAAAGGAGTGAAAATAAGGGCCTCACATCCATTCAGATGGTCAGCTCCCAGGGGCTATCTCTACCGCGACCACAAAAAGCTTCTGGTGATTGACGGAGAAAAGGCATTTGTCGGCGGATTCAACATTGCGGACGAGTACCACGGTTATTTACGGAAAAGAATAAAGACCTGGCGTGATACAGGCATCTACCTCGAGGGCCCGATAGCCTCCACCCTGCTTAACATGTTCAGAAAAAGCTGGAAGACGTGGAAAGGCGGGCTGATTCAGTGGAAGGCGGTGCACAGGACCACACATCAAGAAGGGGTGCCCGTCATACCTGTATTTGCAAACTCGCACAGGGCAAGAAGGAGGATGAGGAGGCTGCTGATATACAGCATCAGGAACGCAAGAAAACAGATATTTATAACAACGGCATATTTCACCCCCGGCATCAGGATACAGAGGGCGCTGATCCAGGCGGCCAGAAGGGGCGTAAGCCTCAAGCTGCTGCTTCCCGGCGAGTCTGACGTCCTGTCGGTTTTTTATGCGGGGAGGGCGTATTATACAAAGCTGCTCAAAGCCGGAATTGAAATTTACAATTACCAGGGTTCGGTGCTTCATTCCAAGACAGCGGTATTTGATGACTGCTGGAGCATAATAGGCTCCACCAATCTCGATATTCAGTCACTGAGGAGAAACGAGGAAAGCAATGTGGGAATTCTTGATACCGGCTTCGCGAAACAGATGATTGATACGTTTTACAGTGATCTGCAGAATTCGGTCAGGATAGACCCTGAGACATGGGCGCAGCGCCCGCTTTACCAGAAGATACTCGAAAAGTTCTTTTATCTGATACTGAAAAAACTGTAATTCCGAAACCGGTATTTCAAACTGTATATCGCCTCCTATCGTTATTTCCGGGCGCTGTGATATAATATTGCCCTGTAAAATAAAATACCTTAATGTTGCATAAATGGCGGGAGAGTTCCGGGTTGCGAGGTACAGGTTCTGAGTTCAACGGCTATAATTAGTTTATACAACAATTATGAATAAGAAATTCCATAAACTGCCCGACGGAAAAGGGCATTTCGGACCTTACGGCGGTAGGTTCGTGCCTGAGACCCTCATGCCCGCACTTATCGAGCTTGAGCGTGCCTACGGGAAATACAAAAAAGACAGGGGATTTCTCAATGAACTGAAATCGCTTCAGAGGGATTTTATCGGGAGACCCACGCCGCTTTATTTCGCCCGGAATCTGACTGAACATGTGGGCGGAGCCAAGATATACCTGAAAAGGGAAGACCTCTGCCATACCGGTGCCCACAAGATCAACAATGCCCTGGCGCAGGCACTGCTTGCCAGGAAAATGGGCAAAACAAGGGTTATTGCGGAAACAGGTGCGGGCCAGCACGGTGTGGCTACTGCAACCGGCGCTGCACTGACAGGCCTTGAGTGCGAAATATACATGGGCTCAGAGGACATCAGGCGCCAGGCGCTGAACGTCTTCAGGATGAGACTGCTCGGCGCAAAGGTCACGGAGGTATCCATCGGCTCAAAGACCCTGAAGGATGCAATAAACGAAGCGCTAAGGGACTGGACAACGAATGTGCGCAATACACATTATGTCATGGGAACGGTTTTCGGGCCGCACCCCTACCCCGCCATGGTAAGGGATTTCCAGTCAATAATCGGGGTAGAGGCAAGACGGCAGATTCTGAAGGCCGAACAGAGGCTGCCTGACTGCCTTATTGCGTGTGTCGGCGGGGGCAGCAATTCCATCGGCCTCTTCTATGCCTTTCTCAAAGACAATATAAAAATGACGGGTGTTGAAGCCGGAGGACACGGTATAAGGACAGGTATGCACGCAGCCCGTTTTGCAGGCGGTTCCCTCGGGATCTTCCAGGGCTGCAAGAGCTACCTGCTTCAGGACAGGGACGGAAACGTTCTCGGCACCCACTCGGTCTCGGCAGGGCTTGATTATGCATCCGTAGGGCCTGAACACTGTTATCTGAGGGATATTGAAAAAGTCCGGTATACCTATGCCACGGATAAGGAAGCACTTAAGGCATTTGAACTCCTTAGCAGAACCGAAGGGATAATCCCCGCGCTTGAATCCGCCCACGCGATTGCGGAGGCGGTAAAGACGGCATCAAAAATGAGTAAGAAATCGATAATCATAGTAAACCTCTCTGGCAGGGGTGACAAGGATGTGCAGGAAGCGGCAAGGATAAAAGGCATAAACTTATAAACCTTAAATGTTGCATAAACCGGCAAGGCAGGCTGCCGTAAAACCTTTATAAAGCGATGGTATATTGGAAATATGTCTTTATTGCAGGAAAAATAAAGAGTGAAATTCCAAAAGACGTCAATATGCTGTGCAGAATATTTCCTGAAGGAATCGCAGATAAAGCTTTTCCGGCAGCCTCCCTTGCCCGCAGGCGATGCTTTTTGACACTGTAAGTATAAGGTACAAACACCTTTATAAAATGAGCAGGATAGAACAGGTTTTTGAAGATTTAAGGAGAACAGGGAAAAAGGCACTCATACCATACATAATGGCAGGTGACCCCTCCCTGGAAGCCACGAAAAAATTTGTCATCGACCTTGAAAAATCAGGGGCGGATATTATCGAGATCGGTGTCCCTTTCAGCGACCCGCTTGCTGACGGGCCGACCATACAGAGGGCGGCGGAGCGCTCGCTGCAGCAGGGGACGACACTGAAAAAAGTCCTCGGTCTTGTAAGGGAGATAAGGCAATACTCCGGTATACCCCTGATACTGATGACATATTTCAATCCTGTTTTTAAACTCGGCCTTAGGCGGTTCATCAGGGAGGCGGTCAAATCAGGTGTCGACGGCGTGATAATCCCTGATCTGATCCCTGAGGAAGCCGGCGAATTAACCGGACTTGCAGGGCGATACGGCCTTGACACCGTCTTCCTCCTCGCCCCTACAAGCACAAAGGACAGAATCACCAAGGTAGCCGGTGTATCGACCGGATTTATATACTATGTATCCATCACCGGAATAACCGGTTCAAGGCTGTCCATGGACAAGGCCATGAAAGACACGCTGAA
>JAADFS010000048.1 GCA_013152795.1 Deferribacteres bacterium | reverse complement strand
CTGTCAATCAGGCGCGTGGTGTGCGCACTAATCGACAGTTTTTATTCGGTATATTGCCGGGAAAGCTTTAGCAGGAGGAGGTCAGAGGTTTGGGATGTCGGATGAATTGTTTGGAATGAAAAAAGACCCGGCGCTGCCGGGCCTTTTTTCATTCCTGTTTTAGTCAGGCAACCCTGCTTTGATATTACAGGGGCAATGTTATATGGCTTATTTCCTTATATAATCCGCATAGATTACAGATGAACTGTTGGAGAGATGAAGTATAAGGGCATCATCACCAGTCTGGAAATCATCCAGTCTTGCCAGACCACTATAATCGCCGTTGGAATCTTTGCAATTAGTTACCGTTATATTTATTTTGTATGCATTATATAATGGATTGATAATTTCTATGGTGCCTGAGAATATACAGTCGGTTTTAATAAACTTGAAGGTTCCCCATATCTTTCCGCTGCCATTTACCTCAAGTATATCCGGTGTGTATGGAGGGGGTATTTCCCATGTGCCCTCGACGGATGACAGAGCAGACGGTCTCTCATAAATATTCCTTAATGTTGCATAAATGGCAGGAGGGCCTGCCGTAAAACCTTTATAAAGCGATGGGATATGGGAAATATGTCTTTATTGCAGGAATTAACGGAAAGTGAAATTCCGAAAGACGTCAATGTGCTGTGCAGAATATTTCCTGAAGGTATCGCAGATAAAGCTTTCCCGGCAGCCTCCCTTGCGGGTTTATGCAACGTTAAGGTTAACCATCCGGAAAATAAGGATAAACCCGTTGTATCGGGATATGCCGGAACCGGCATCGAAAGACTTCATGCTTTAAATTTTTTTCTTTTTTGTTAAAATTCTAAACATATCGTTTGCAGGAAAGGAAGGTTATGTCTGACAGAGTTTTCATGCAGAAGGCGCTGGAGCTTGCCGTCAGGGGCAGGGGCAGGACAAGCCCGAATCCGATGGTGGGGGCTGTCATCGTCAAAAAAGGAAAAATCATTGCAGAAGGCTATCACAGGAAGGCAGGGACGCCTCATGCCGAGATTGTCGCCCTGAAAAGGGCAGGGCCGCAGGCAAAAGGCGCTGTGCTTTATGTCAACCTCGAGCCATGCTGCCACACGGAAAAAAAGACCCCTCCATGCACAAGGGCTATTATCAAATCGGGGATAAAAAGAGTGGTTGCCGCCATGACCGACCCGAATCCACAGGTGCGCGGCAGGGGATTGAAAGAACTTCGGGCAGCCGGCATACACACGGAAACCGCCGTCATGGAAACAGAGGCGAAAAAACTCAATGAGACCTTTATTAAATACATCACCAGGAAAGAGCCGTTTGTCTTTCTAAAGATCGCACAGACCCTCGACGGGAAAATTGCAACTGCGACCGGTGATTCAAAATGGATCACCGGCAAAAGGGCGAGGAGATATGTCCACAAACTCAGAGACGAGGTGGACGCCCTGCTTGTGGGGATAGGCACTGTGAAAAAAGACGACCCCTCCCTTGACTGCAGAATAAAAGGTGGTAGAAATCCGTACAGGGTGATAGTAGACAGTTCCCTGCAGATACCTCTCACCGCAAGACTGCTTGAGCATGGAGACAACAGGACGATAATCGCCACAACACGAAGGGCGGCGCAAAAAAAGATGGACCGACTGCTTTCCCGCGGCGTCAGGGTTATTGTAACCGGTGACAGAGAGGGAAGGGTGGACCTGAAGGCACTCATGAAAGAGTTGGGGCGGATGGATATAACAAGCCTGATGATTGAAGGGGGCTCGTCAATCAATGCATCCGCGCTGTCAAGCGGAATCGTCGACAAGGTGCTGATTTTCATGGCACCCAAAATACTGGGAGGCATTGATTCAATCCCGTCAATCGGAGGTAAATCACCGTTGCTGATTGAACACGCCGTTAAATTGAAAAAAACGTGCATAACGACGTTCGGCGATGATATTCTCCTCGAGGCATATACTTCATTTTAACAGCCCCTTAACAGCCCGCATCCCGGTCCGGCGGTTTACATTGAAGCAATAATCCTCTATGATTGTTTTTAAAGACGCTGTAATGAGGCTTGATAAGGGGAAGAAAAGGTTGATTTATATTTATTTGTAGCTTCAGGTTGGAGGTAAATATGAAGAAGGCACTTGTCATAGAAGACAATGAAGACAACATGAAACTCATAACATTTATACTGGAGAAGAACGGTTACGCCACCATCAGGGCTGACAACGGCAGAAAAGGGATAGAGCTCGCCCTTAAGGAAAAGCCGGACTTCATACTGCTGGATATCCAGCTTCCGGACATAAACGGCCTTGAAGTGCTGAGAGAGATTCGCGGCTCCAAAGTGGACGGAAATATTCCGATTATTGCAATCACCTCCTATGCAATGAGCGGAGACAGGGAAAAGATGCTGGCAGAGGGCTGCAACGGCTACATAGAGAAACCGATTGACCCTGAGGTTGTTATCAGGCAGATAAGGGAGATAACAGGGGAATGATTTGCACCTTCATTAACGGCACATGATGAAGATACTGATCGTTGACGATAATGAGGATTCAAGGATAATTCTCAGAAAAACCCTTGAATCAGACGGACATACGGTAATGGAAGCTCCCAATGGGGCGGAGGCCCTGAAGGCGGTCAGGACATCGCCTCCGGATATGATAATCTCCGATATCCTCATGCCGGAGATGGACGGTTTCAGATTTTGCTATGAAATCAAACAGATAGACTCACTCAGAAACATACCGTTCATTTTTTATACGTCGACCTATGTGGAAGCCAAAGACGAAAAGCTTGCAATGCGCCTCGGGGCTTCCCGCTACATAATCAAGCCCCTTGATACCGCCGAATTCCTCAGGACAGTGAAAGACGTGTTTAGGGAATATAGCGAAGGGAAACAGCCTGTGGCGGAGAGACCCGTAAAGGAAGAGCCTGAATTGTTCAGGATGTATGAGGAGAGCATTGCAAGAAAGCTTGATAAAAAAGTAAAGGAACTACGGAACCTCAAAGAGTTCAATGAAAACATCGTTGAGACATCCCCTATCGGCATTCACGTCATTGACAGGGATTATATCGTCAGGAGCTGGAACGTTTATTTCGAGGAGTATTTCGGCATCAAAAAGGAGGACATTATCGGGAAAAACCTGTTTGAGGCTGTTCCCGAACTCCTGAAAATCGGATGGAAGAAGAGTTATGAAAAGGTATTGCGCACAGGGGAGTCCCTGGAGAAGCAGGAGTACAAATATACGCAGAGCACAGGGACAAAAAAGAAGATACTGTACCACAGCACAAAGATAGTCCCCCTGAAGGAAAACGGCGTGGTTGTGGGCGCCATCACCATCCTTGAAGACATTACCGGCCGCAGGCAGGCCGAAGAAGAACTGCTCCGCAGTCAGGCGGAGCTGTCGGCCCTGTACAAGGTATCATCCGCAATCAGCCAGACCATAGATATGAAAGAACTCTTCACCGTTATCCTGAACAGTGTCACGGGGCTGAAGATACTGAATCTTGAACCGAAAGGCGGTATATTTATCATTGAGGGCGATGCCATGAACCTCGTCCACCATCTCGGCTACCCGGAGACCTTTGTAAATAAATACAAGAGCATGAAGGCAGGCAGCGGCTATTACTGGCATGCCGTCAAAACAGGCGAGGTTGTCGTGTCCGAGAATCCGGACATGGAGGGGTGCCATATAGTTATACCACTGAAGGTAAGGGACAGGATTCTCGGTGTGTTGAGCCTCCATTGCAGGAGCAGTGCCGAAGTGGACGACCACAAGATAAAGATTCTCCTTACGATAGGAAACCAGGTAGGTGTCGCCATCGACCATGCAAGGCTCTATGAAGAGACAAAGAAATTATCGCTTCATGACCCGCTTACCGGCCTTGCCAACAGGCGTCTCATGGACATCGTGCTTGAAAGGAGCTTTGCAAGGGCGAAGAGACTCGAGAGCAGTCTCTCGGCCCTTATGCTGGATATAGACTATTTCAAAAAATACAATGATACATACGGGCATACAGCCGGCGACGCACTGCTTGTAAGGGTTGCAGACATTATTTTAAAGGAAACAAGGGGAATGGACCTTGTCGTCAGATACGGAGGCGAGGAATTTCTCGTTCTGCTGTTTGAAACAGGATTGAATCTGGCATACGATGTAGCTGAAAGAATAAGAAAAAGCGTGGAAGCCAAAATAAATATAACCGTCAGTATCGGCATTTCTTCATATCACAGGGATATGAAAAACAAGAGGGACCTGATTGAAAAAGCGGACGAGGCCCTTTACCTCGCCAAACAGAAAGGCAGAAACCGTGTTGAGGTTTTCAAGCCACAATTGACTGTTGAGAATTAACCTTAATGTTGCATGAATGGCAGGAGAGTTCCGGGTTGCAGGTTCAACGGTTAAAAAAGGCACTGCGGATAAAGCCCCGCCGGCAGGCTCTCCCGCCTGTCAGGGGTATTTTTATGCTGCTGTAAGGTTATGTTAACGGCCGGAAAGAATACTGACAGATGAAATTGCAGTATAAGATATTGTTGGGAATCATCCCCCTGATGATAATCTCCATCTTCAGTATCGGCCTGTGGTCATTACATGAAGCCAAAAGATACATACATGATTTCACCTACAGTTACATGGAAGTGTTACTGGATTCATATTTCAAAGACCACATCCTCAGCAGGCAGGGTATGCCGGAGAAACCCGGATTAACCGCATTGTACAAGAAAGAGGCGATTGATGCACTGAGGGCCGTTCCGCGCAGTCCCTACCTGGATTTAATGATCATTGATTCAACGGGTAAAATCATATATAACCTCAGCAACCACGACAACCGTTATACAAAGACGGAAATCAATGAATTATTAAAGGGAATAAACACAGAGCCGGATAAAGAGAAGAAAGGCCACCTTAAGACCGGGAGGCACAGTGAGATATATGTTGCGCGGTATTTCAGGCCGTGGGACTGGATCTTATACTTCTCCATACACGACGAGTATTTCAAGGGCGTTCAGAGACACATACGATATGCAATTCTCGGGGTCAGCGCTGTTTGCGTATTGCTCACCGTTGTGGTCATATTCATATTATCCAGGCTGTTTCTGATCAATCCCATCCGGAAACTAAAGAGCGCGGCATTGATGATCTCACAGCGCAGGGCAGTGGAGACCGTTGATGTCAGGTCAGGTGATGAGCTTGGAGAACTGGCCCGCAGCATGGAATCCATGTCCGCTTCCATACAGAGATACCACGCGAGGCTCCTGAACTGCCAGGCGGGACTTGAAGAAAAGGTACGCCGCCGTACAAGAGAACTGCATGAGGCAAACAGGATTTTAAAAGAGGAGATAAATGAGCGCAGAAAGGCCGAGGAAGAGTTGAAGAAGAGTGAAAGAAAACTGAAAGAGGCCCAGCAGGTTGCCCACCTGGGATACTGGGAATATGATCCTGTCTCAAATAAACTCTACTGGTCCGAAGAGATTTACCGTATTTTCGGCGTGGACCCCGGTGAATTCGGCGGCTCTTACGAGGACTTCATGGGAATGGTTCACCCCGAGGACCGGGAATCGGTTGACAGGGCATACAGGGAGTCGGTTAAAAACAGGACCACTTATGACCTTGTGCACAGGCTGCTCCTGAAAGACGGGACAGTCAAGTACGTTCATGAGAGATGCAGGACCGAGTACGATGAAAATGGAAAGCCACTGCATTCGATCGGTACCGTCCTTGACATCACCGAGCTTAAGCTCGCAGAAGAAGAGTTGCAGGAGTATCGCGATTGCCTTGAAGAGAAGGTGAAAAAACGCACGGCTGAGATCAGCGCGAAAAACGCCGAGCTCGAACGTTTAAACAGGCTCTTTGCGGACAGGGAATTCAGGATAAAAGAACTGAGGGATAAGGTGAAGGAATTGACCAGGGAGATTGAGAGGCTGAGAAATTGACAAGTTCAGGAAAAGTGCTATTATTTAATTTGCATGTTAACGTTGATGTTGCATAAACGCGGCAAGGGAGGCCGCTTAGCTGTTATAACTGAAGGAATCGCAGATAAAGCTTTTCCGCAGCCTCCCTTGCCTGCGGGCGATGTCTTTATGCCACTGTAAGGTAAGGAAAAGATGAGACGCAACCGCATGTGTTGAAAAGCGAAGTCGGGGGAGGAGGATATCCCAGGGGTGTCTGAAGTTTTTTGCAGGGAAAAATGAGAATCCTGATAGTCGACGACAACCCGGATTCGAGGATAATACTCCGGAAAACCCTTGAATCCGACGGGTATACGGTTATAGACGCCTCCAACGGTGCGGAGGCGTTAAAGGTGGCTAAAAGACTGTTACCGGACATGATTATCTCCGACATCCTTATGCCCGTGATGGACGGTTTTCAACTGTGCAGGGAATGTAAAAGCGACGAGAGACTCAGGGGTATACCCTTTATATTCTATTCCGCGGCATACACGGACAAGAAGGACGAGGAATTCGGGCTCAGCATGGGAGCTGAGAGATTCATCATGAAGCCGATGAACCCGTTTTGCTTTCTTGAAATCATAGAGAATATATTAAAGGAATATGAAAAAGAAACCGTCCCGCGTGTTAGTATTACAAGGGGCAAGGATGAGGGCGTGTTCCTTAAGGAATACAATGAACGATTGATAATGCAGCTTGAAAAAAAGGTTGCCGACCTGGAGGAATCCAACAAGGCCCTGTCAAGATCCGAAGAGGAACTCAAAGACCTCTTCGAGTCTTTTGTAAGGACAATGGTCAATGCGCTTGATGCAAAGAGCAGGTGGACAAGGGGTCACTCCGAGAGGGTCGCCGCCTATTCAGAGCAGATTGCCGCGGAAATAGGCCTGGAGGGCAAAGAGATAAAGAACCTGAGGCTTGCAGCCCTGCTTCACGACATAGGGAAGATAGGGCTCAGGGACTATCTGCTTGATAAGGAATCTCCGCTGACAGAGGAAGAGTTCGAGGCCGCAAAGAAACACGCAGTGCTCGGAGCCGAGATCCTTGAGGGTATAAAACAGTTAAAACACATAACCCCTTCAATCAGGCATCATCATGAGAGGATTGACGGCAGGGGATATCCGGACGGACTCAAAGGTGATGAGATCAACCTTTATGCCCGGATACTGCATGTCGCCGACTCTTTTGACTCCATGACGGCAGACAGGCCGTACCGGAGGGCACCGGGTGTTGAATATGCCGTATCCGAGTTCAGAAAGCATGCAGGACGGCAATTTGAGCCCCGGCTGGTCAAGGCGTTTTTAAGGGTTCTGTCAAGGAAACATGATGTCGCCGGCATGTACAAACCGGTAAATGACTGAGCGGGGAATGCACGCAACTGATACATCAACCTTCAATGTTGCATAAACGCGGCAGGGAGGAACCGCCGGAAGACTTTCAGACACGCCGGCTGTATTGTTATGCAACTGCAGGGTTGAGAATCTCAATAAAAAAGGGGACAAATGTCTTTACAGAAACAGACAGCCGCCTGTCCGGCGTTTATTCTGGTTATCGGGCTTATTTTACTGTTGCCGGCGGCAAGTGCAGGAGCCGCAAGACCCCTTGAGAGGGTGACGCTTCAACTGAAATGGCGCCACCAGTTCCAGTTTGCCGGCTATTACGCGGCTGTTGAGAGAGGTTATTACAGGGAGGCGGGCCTGGAGGTTGTACTGAAAGAGGGAAGACGCGGCATGAGCTTTGTCGAGGAGGTGGTGTCCGGCCGTGCCGACTTCGGCACGGAAATGCCGGTGCTGCTGCTCAAACGATTGCAGGGAAGGCCGGTTGTGGTGCTTGCAGCCATTTTTCTTTCAGCATTCACCGGAGATACTGATTGCAAGGGAAGACTCCGGCATTAAAACGCCCCAGGATCTGGTGGGACGACGGGTGGAGATGCGTTCCGACGGGGGTATAGAAAGCAGGGCGATGTTTCTTAATGAAGGAATAAGTCTGAATGACATCAGGATTGTTGAGCACTCATGGGGTATCGACGACCTGATCAATGGAAAGGTTGACGCGTCTGAGGGATATATTACGGACAGGCCTTTCATGCTCCGCGAGCGCGGCGTCCCCTACGTAATCATCAGGCCTTTGACCTACGGCATTGATTTTTATGGTGACTGCCTGTTTACTTCCGAAAAGCAGGTAAAGGAGCATCCACGGAGAGTGAAGGCATTCAGGGAAGCGAGTCTGCGAGGCTGGAACTATGCAATGGAACACTCGGATGAAATCATCGATGTAATCCTGGATAAATACAACCCCCGGCTTTCAAGGGAACTCCTCCGCTTCGAGGCCGAGGCCACACGCAAACTGATGCTCCCGAACGTCATTGAAATAGGCCACATGAACCCCGGGCGCTGGCGTCATATTGCCGATACATACGTGCGGCTGGGAATGGTCAGACCGGGATACTCTCTGAAGGGATTTCTTTACGACCCCGATGCCGGAGCCGACTACACGTGGTTGCGCTGGACTCTTGGAATAACGCTGTCAGCGCTCGTATTGATCGGTACAGGATTTGTTTCCCTGTTTATATTCAACAAAAAGCTGCATAAGGCCGTCCAGGAGCGTTCAGCGGAGCTGTCAAAGCTCAATAAGGAACTGGTCAGCGAGATTGCCGAGCGCAAACAGACCGAGGAGGAGCTTGAGAGGCACCGTTTGCATCTTGAGGAGCTGGTGAGGGAGCGGACGAGGGAGCTGGAGGCGAAGACGGAGAATCTGAA
>JAADFS010000047.1 GCA_013152795.1 Deferribacteres bacterium | reverse complement strand
TCACGCACACATGACCAGATGGTGCAGGCGGCCCGCAGCGGCAAACAGAACATCGCCGAGGGTTGTATGGCTTCAGGCACCTCTAAAAAAACCGAACTCAAGCTTATCGGCGTGGCGCGGGCAAGCCTTGAAGAGCTGCTTCTTGATTTTCAGGATTATCTGCGGCAGAGTGGCCTGTCTCTCTGGGGAAAGGATCACCCGAAAGCGCGTGAAGTGAGAAATCTTTGCTATCAAAAAGATAAGTCCTATAGGACCTATAAAACATATCTGGAGGCGTCGCCTCCGGAAGTCGCCGCAAACACCATGATCAGCCTGATTCACCAGACAAACTACCTGCTTGACCGGCAATTGAGGTCCCTGGAAAAGGAGTTCCTGAAAGAGGGCGGCTTCACGGAACGGCTTTATCGCACAAGGTCGCAATGGCGCAGAAAGGGGAAATAGGTCTGATATGACCTATAAGACTTATAAAGAAGAAGACTTGTTACAGCTTTCGGCCCTGCAGCACCTGCTGTTCTGCAGGCGGCAGTGCGCGCTGATACATATCGAACAGGCATGGAGCGAAAACCTGTTCACTGCGGAAGGCCGGATTATGCATGACCGTGTTGATACGGCAACGCATGAAACACGGCGTAATATCCGGACCGAATTCGGGGTGCCGCTCCGTTCTCTCCGGCTCGGATTGATCGGCAAGGCCGATGTAGTGGAATTCCATAGGCAGGGTGATGTATGGCGGCCTTTTCCCGTGGAGTATAAGCGGGGCAAGCCGAAACACGACAATTGCGATAGGGTTCAACTCTGCGCCCAGGCAATCTGCCTGGAAGAGATGATGAGTGTTGAAATAGAACGCGGCGCGCTGTTTTACGGAAGTATCCGGCGGAGGGAGGACGTGGTGTTTGACAGGGCGCTGAGAGTCGAGACCGAAACGACCGCAGAGAGAGTACATGATCTTATAAACTCGGGGATTACGCCGGAACCCGATTATTCAAGGAAGTGCAGAAGCTGTTCACTGGTCCGGTTATGTATGCCTGACATATGCGGCAAAAAAAGAAAGGCGAGTCGATATCTTGCCGGTATATCGGGGGAGTAATGAAAAGACATCTGAATACGTTATTTGTAACGACTCAAGGCGCTTACCTTTCCAAAGAAGGCGAAACCGTAGCTGTAAGAGTTGATAAGGAAATCCGCCTGAGGGTGCCGGTTCATACCATAGGCGGCATTGTCTGTTTCGGCCAGGTGACATGCAGTCCTTTTTTGATGGGTTATTGTGCGGAGCGGAATGTTTCCATAAGTTTCCTTACTGAACACGGGCGCTTTCTTGCAAGGGTTCAGGGGCCTGTATCGGGCAATGTTCTGTTGCGCAGGGAACAATACCGGCGTGCGGATGACAAAGCCGCTTCTGCAAACATTGCCCGCGCGCTTTTATCAGGAAAGCTTGCCAACAGCAGGACGGTCCTGCAGCGGTTTTTGAGAGACCATCCGGAAAAATCAGATACCGGCAGAGTCGGCCAGGCATCGAAACTTATCAGTTCAGCGCTCAGACGAATACAGAACGAGTCATCGCTGGATGTAATAAGGGGCATTGAAGGAGACTCAGCGCATACGTATTTCAGCGTTTTTGATAACCTTATTACATCTCAGAAAGAAAATTTCTGTTTCACGGAGCGAAGCAGGAGGCCTCCCATGGATAAGGTGAACTGCCTGCTGTCATTTTTATACACGATTGTAATGCATGATGTGCGCTCCGCGCTTGAGACGGTCGGGCTTGATCCGGCAGTTGGTTTCCTGCACAGGGACCGACCCGGACGTTACGGACTTGCGCTTGATATGATGGAAGAGTTCAGGCCGTTCCTTGCCGACAGGATGGCGCTCTCCCTGATAAATCTTGGCCGGGTACAGGAGAAAGGTTTTACAGAAAAAGAAAACGGTACGGTGCTTATGGATGACGATACGCGAAAAACAGTGCTGGTCGCCTATCAGAAGCGAAAGCAGGATGAGATACTTCATCCGTTTATTAATGAGAAAATGACGGTCGGCTTGCTCTTTCATTCACAGGCATTGCTGCTTGCACGGCATCTGAGGGGTGATCTGGATGCTTACCCGCCGTTCATATGGAAGTGAGGCCGGAACATGTTTGTGATAGTCAGTTATGACGTTTCTACGGAAGCTAATGGAGAACGCCGTTTGCGCAGGGTCGCACGGGCCTGTATGGACTACGGGCAGAGGGTTCAATATTCAGTTTTTGAATGCATTGTTGATCCTGCACAGTGGACGGTTTTGCGCCAGAGGTTAATCGATGAGATTGATCCTGAAAAGGACAGTTTACGGTTTTATTTTCTCGGCTCTAACTGGAAGCGCCGGGTTGAGCATATCGGCTTGAAAAAGTCACCTGATCAAGATGGCCCGTTGATTGTTTGACTGGTGAGCGAACCTCAAGTTCACATGAAATCACCGGAGGATTCGCACCATGGAAAAAGCCTTGAGAATGCATAAGTTGGAAGCAATGTTCTTTGACAAGCGTAGAGTTATCGCCTTTAAAACAAAGGCATCGCAAAAGGGGAGGTATTATCACTTTAAAGACAATAAGTTATAAGTAGTAAGTGTCGCCCCTCATGCAGGGGCGTGAAGCAGGGTCGACATGACAGGGGGCACGGAGGGCGCCAAGGGTGTCGCCCCTCATGCAGGGGCGTGAAGCAGGAGATAAAAAAGCGGGTGCAAATCCTCAGACTTGCACCCGCTTTTTTATTGATTGAAAACAAACTTTCCTGTTATGTGCCGTCTTTGTCCCTGTGGCAGGTGAAACAGCCTGTGTCAGCAGAGCTGCCTGTAGCTCCGGTAACCATGTTGCGGTAGTCCCACCTGAGCATGTCCGGCTGATCCGAACCGTGCGGCCTGTGGCATGAAAGGCACATGACCACTGCTTCTCCACGAACCGGCGTCTCGGGATTTATCCATGCGACCGGTGCTTCCACACTGTAGTTGGCGTTGACATCCGGATCATATTTGCCGTATTCCCCTGTATCCGGAAGGAGGATATCGGTCGGGTGGCGTATCCACGGGCTGCCTGAACCCATACCGTTTCCGATGTCCGGCTGTACGCCGTGGAACCTCTGGTGACAGCCTGAACAGAAAGCTGTGATGGTCTGCTTTGTTGTAAGACTGTCGCCCCCGCTTGTGTAATTATCACTCGTTCCCTTGTAATAATTATGGTCGCCGGCGTTGTCAGTGGTGTATTCCCAGTCGTTGTCCTCTACCCCTACTACGTAATCCGTGTAGGCGGTAATGTCTTTGCTGTTTTCGATCTGCTCAGGCCAGGGCTGCGGATAACCGTGCCCTTTCAAAAAGCGGTACACACCGTTATCCTCATGATGATACGTGAATACATGGCATCCCTGGCAGCCGCCCCTGTAGTAATTGTTGGCACTTGGCGGTGCGGCAAGGGTGTCGTGACAACTATTGTCGCAACCAGCCGGATTTCTCCCGGGCGCTGTGCTGAGGTTTGCATCTGCACCTGCAATCCCGTAAACGTTGTGCCCCTTTGTGTCGTCGGACGCGACCCAGTAGAAATTACCGCCGGCCAAGGGGGTTGTTGGCGGTACGGTATTGTAGACAATCGGGACAATGGTGCTCCCCTTTGTTATTTTTGTGTTGGCCGTGTTTGATGAATGACACCCCACACAGTTGTCAACCAGAAGATTATTGGATGGCGTGTTATCGATGCTGCCGCCGTCCTGGCTGTTGTGCATTGTGTGACAGTTTGAACAGATTCCGGTTACTTTGGCGGAAAGAGGCAACGGAAGACTTAACAAAAAAACAATTGTAAAAAGTATACAAAGTAAAAGGACGTTTCCTGCTCTCCTCCCGAACATGTCCCCCGTGCGCGTTATCATTATTCTTCTCCTTTTTAAGATAATTCCGGTTTTCAAGATGTTCCCAGTATCAGATTCAGGTATGATTCCGGATATCACGCGGTAAGGCGTGATATCCGGTTTTACTTCTTGGTTTTATACTGCCGGGCGCAAGCTTTTCGGCTTGCGCCCGTACATCATTACAAATAGAATCTTGCTTGCTTCGTATAAGCCAATACTATGAGCCGTCTTTTCCGCTGTGACATACAAAGCAGCCTGTGCCGGCTGTACTGCCGGTCGTACCTGCGACCATGCCGGTATAATTCCAGCGGAGAAGGTCAGGCTGATCCGAGCCGTGCGCCCTGTGACAGGACAGACACATTACAATGGCGCCGGTGTCGCCTGTACCGCCCGGGACAACCGTACTGCTGGAAGCGCTCGGCACTGTAGGTCTGGCAACAGGAGCCTGGACGTTATAGGTCGTATAGTACTGATATTCATCCCTGTTCGGCAGGTTTATATCAGTCGGGTGCCTCGTCCATGGTGAAGAAGGACGGCCGATATCCTTGTGGAACTGGCCGTGACATTCAGCACAGAGAAAGCTCATGGTTGCGGTGTCAGCATAGTTGGCATTGTCGTCCTTGCCGTAGTACTCATTGTGACTTGCTGCGGTCTCATTCCAGTTCCAGTCGGCGTTCTCAAGTCCCTTGATGCCTGCGAGGAACCTGTAGCTGTTTCCTACTGTAGTCGGCGCGGATGCCTGCGTGGCTGTACCTCCGGTATTGCCGTGGTGAGCGCCCTTGACTGCTGTTAAAGGCTCTGCCGAGTCCCTCGTCCCATGGCATCCGTAAGTGCCTGCACAGGTAACCTGCTGGTTGCTCCATGTGGTTCCAACTGCTATGGATTTGCCGTCGAAAGTTTTACCGCTTGTGGCTGTGGCATCAAAGCCCGGCGGTGCACTCAACGTGCCGTCCGCTGTTGCAATGCCCTCCACATTATGGCCGTAGGCATCCCCGGTGTTTTTCACCCAGTAAAAATCACCCCCTGCATTTGTCTTTCCGCCTCCCTGACCGCCTGGATCAGTGGTGTGGTATACGGCAGGGGCGTTTGTAACCGTATTTTTCTGGCCCGTTGATGTGGTACTGTGACATGCAACACAACTCGTAATCAGCAGGGTCTCGTTTGGAGTGGTGTCAGGATTAGTGCCGCTGTCATCAAGGATGGCCATGGCGGAACCGTTCTGGCTGTTGTGCATGGTATGGCAATTGGAACACTGCCCTGTAACGGCATCAGCCGTTGCATAGATGAAAGCCGCTGATAACAGGACAACGGATAATATGATGAACACTTTTTTCATTTTTTTCACCTCCTTTTCATTTTTTGTGAGTGCTTGTTGTGTTTTTCCACGTTTTTTCATCGTCTTTGAATACTCCCCCCCTCTCTTATAGATAGATTATGTCCCAGCAATTTCGAATAGTTAGTATTCCTGTTATATGATAAAGCAATTCATGTGCCACGTCTGAGATGTATAAAACAATGGAATCCTTTTTGACGACCGACATGGTGAAGATATGATAAAATAAAGGTTTTTTGCCGGAATGCTTCTTTCAAGGCCTCTGCCGGTCATATATCTTCCTCCCGGTTTGCAGGTGTGTTATATAACGCACTTTATGAAAATTTACGCAGAGATATTTTATTTCAAAAAAACTCAAACAGAATCAGCTCTAATTATATCCATAAAAGGTGAAAAAAGGTATACGTTTATAATAAAATAATAAAAATCTATAATCAACCTGATTTAACTACAGCAGACCGAGTTTCTGCATCTTGTATCTTAGGGCATCCCGTGATATTCCAAGCAGGACGGCGGCCTTCGTCTGGTTGCCTTGAGACTTTTTCAGCGCCTTTTCTATGAGTCTCCTTTCTGCTTCCTTAAGAGACAGCCCCTCCTCGGGCAGGTCGGCGATGGATGTGTCTTCTCCGGCCTCCGGCGCTGTTGCGACGTGGTTGACTATTTCGGACGGCAGATGCTCGGGATATATGATATCCGTATCCTCCAGAATGCAGATTCTCTCTATGATGTTTCTCAACTCCCTGGCATTGCCGTACCAGGGGTAATCTGCAAGGAGTTTTTCCGCTTCAGGGGATATGCCTTGTACATTCCTGCGGAATTCCTTGTTGAATCTCTTTATATAGTGCATGGCGAGGGGGATTATGTCTTCCTTCCTCTCTCTCAGCGGTGGTATGAAAATAGGAAATACCTTTAGCCTGTAATAGAGATCGGCCCTGAACGTCCCTTCTCTCACAGCCCCTTCGAGGTCTTTCTTGTTGGTGGTGGCTATTATCCTGACATTTACAGCTATATCCTTCAGGCCGCCGACCCTTTTGAATGTCTTTTCCTCGAGTGCCCGTAACAGTTTCGCCTGGGTGGATAATTTTATGTCTCCTATCTCGTCGAGATATATTGTGCCGCCGTCGGCGACTTCAAACAGGCCTTTTTTGGCTGACCGCGCATCCGTGAAAGCGCCTTTTTCGTGCCCGAAGAGTTCGCTTTCAATGAGTGTCTCGGGTATGGCGGTGCAGGTGACCTCGACAAAGGGCTCGGATGCCCGCGGGCTGTGATAATGAATGGCCCGTGCAAGCAGACTCTTGCCCGTGCCGCTTTCCCCCTGGATCAGGATGGTATTGGCATCACTCTCGGAGACCTTCCTGGCAAGTGTGATGACATCGCGGATGGCGGCGGATACACCGATAATATTGTCAAAGCTGTATGTATCGTGTTTTTCCTCCCTGAAATAATCGACCTTTCTTTTCAGGTGGATCGTTTCCAATGCTTTTTTTATCAGTACGGTGATCCTGTTCAGCTCAAACGGCTTCTCAACGAAATCGTAAGCCCCCTGTTTTATGGCCGAAACAGCCGCCTCTATGTCGCCGTATGCGGTTATAATGATTACAATGACATCACTGTTCAGTTTTTTGAGGACATTCAGTGTCTCGTTACCGCTGATTCCCGGCATATTCAGGTCGAGCAGGACGATATCGGGGGTATCGGCTTTGTATATCTCAAGCCCTTCTTCCCCGGATTCCGCGGTTAACACCTCACAGCCTTCTTTTTCAAGGTGCTGTTTAAGGCTCTTCAGTATGAATTTTTCATCATCAATTACAAGAACTTTACCGCGAAGCAAAAAACCCCTCCGATTCACCGCCACCCGGACTTGCACCTACACTTACACTTGCACTTACACTCATCATCCCGCCACCGGCAAGTATACCGTAAATATACTACCCTTGCCAACTTCGCTTTTAACCGCGATATCGCCCCCGTGCTCCTGGATGATCCTGCGGCTGATGGCCAGTCCAAGCCCGGTGCCTTTGGATTTTTTTGTGAAAAAAGGATCGAATATCCTGTCTATATATTTACTGTCTATGCCTTTTCCTGTATCCTCGAATCTTATCGCCAGCACCCTGTCGGTTTCAGGGATTCTTATTCCGTGCTCATCGATTTCGTTTTTATCCTTTACACACACGGTGATCGCGAGTTTTCCTCCATCCGGCATGGCCTGAACCGCGTTTATTATCAGATTCAGGAATATCTGCTGCATCTGGTCAGGGTCCATCATGATATCAGGGATATCCTCTGCAATATCCGTCTCTATAACGACCTTCTGTTTGTTTGCCTCCGGATAAACAAAGAAGACCGCTTTGTCCAGTACGGTGTTTATATTTGAAGGTACAAAACGGGGGGGCCTCGGCTTTGCATAATTCAGAAGGTCTTTGATAGTCCTGTCGAGTCTTTTTATATGATGCAGTATCTCGGCTGTAATGACTTTCCTCCCGTCGTTTTCGTCCATTTCGGAGTGCAGTACCTGGACTGCGCAACTGATCCCGGCAAGGGGATTTTTTATTTCATGGGCGATTCCTGAAACAATCTCCCCCAGGGATGCCAGTTTCGCCGCCCTCTGCATCTGTTCATCGTGATAAGTCTCTATCTCTTTTTTTGCCAGACTCAAGGGTCTCGAGCATCCTGTTGAAACTCTTTGCCACAAGACCGAATTCATCTTTTTTGTTTTCATCCATCCTTGCCGATAAATCGCCGTTTTCAATCTTTCTGATGGTGGCTATCATTTTTCTGATGGGCCTGTCTATCAGCACGCCGACAACAAAGGTGAAGGCTCCCATGATCAGCAAAAAACCGATTACCGCTTCCCTCAGATGTTCCTTTTTGAACTCCCGGACAGCCGCGGTCACGTCGTCGAGGGAGATGTCGACAGCGAGTATGCCGAGGACATCTTTCTGCGGGTCGTGACACCCGTGACATGCCCTGCGGTTTTTGATGATGGTGAGTTTCGAGAGATATCCCATGTTGCTTTGCCATCCTGTGGAGGCCTCCGTCACCTGCCCGTCTTTGAGGATTTTATCAGCGGGTTTAAAGGCTTTTCCCGCCTCTTCTGGCTCAGAAGATACAACTATGACACCGTCTTCAGGCCGGAGTACGCGTATTCTCTTCAGTTCCTTACGGTCGCTGACCAGGCTCTCCATCAGTGCCTGCATATCCCGCCACTTGTTCTCTGTCATGAGCACCATGATGCTGTGCACTATCCTGTCGGAAAGCAGGGCGGCTTTTTCCCGGTGCCATTCAAGGAGCAGCCGTTCGGTTTCTTTTATATCCCTCCACGTGGAGAGAATCATGATGACGGAGATGATAAGAAAGGCGGTAAAGGTTATCTTGAATTTTAAGCTGTTAAACATTTTTTGCCCGGGTTTTTCTGAGTCTGTTTGTCACCTCAAGCAGTTACCGTTTTTTGTCATTCCCGCCTGTCCGGAGTCTTTAAATTTTCAGGAAAGGTCTCCCTGTCCCCTAATGCCTTCGGGACAGCAGGAATGACAGGTGCCTGTACTTTAACACAGGCCATGGTCATCTATCCCCTTTGTTTATCGGCATTTTCATTGCAGACCTTTTGTTCTGCGCCGAACCGCCGGGCGGCCGCGTGATAAGTTAAGTTTATAATTCCATAATTTTTTTTATTTTGACTCTGAAATATCTTTTTGAGTATACTTTCTACGCAGTACAGCAATTCTTTAAGGCTTTTCTCGATAAAACA
>JAADFS010000046.1 GCA_013152795.1 Deferribacteres bacterium | reverse complement strand
TGGTGATAAGCGGCGCCGGGTTTGTGCCGGGCATGGCAAACCCGGCCCACTGGATGAAACTGAAGATAATGAGACACATAAGGTCACTGCCCGTCGATTTTATCGTCATAGACCTCGGCGCAGGCGTCCATTTCAACACCCTGGACTTTTTCGGCGTCTCCGACACAGGCATCATAATGACCGCCCCTGAACCCGGGGCCGTCATGAATGCCTACGGCTTTGTAAAAGGCGCGCTTTTCAGAAGGCTCAGGAATGTCTTCGGGAAACATCCCGTCATCGGCCCTGTTATTGATTCGGGGGCGAAAAAAACAGCAGAGGAGGAAAAATTCACCCTTGAATGGCTTGCTGAACAGGTCAGGAGCCTTTCTCCTGATATGCTCACCCTGATTGAGGAAATAGAAAGCGAGTTCCGTCCGGCATTGATCATCAACAGGGTACCCGAAGGACAGAGGCATCTTATTGTAAAGAACTTCATCTCCCTCTGCGTCAAAAAGCTCGGCGTGCATATCGAGCACACGGGGAATCTGCCCGACATCCCGGTAATCACCCACTACCTGCTGAATATCCCCGGTTTCCTCTACTCACGTCACGGCAGGCCGTATCTTGATGCCGTCCGGACGATAGCCGGCAGGCTTGCCGGCCCGGCAGCGGCGGCGGCAAAAACCGAATTCACGGACGAGGAAGTGGAAGAGATCATCCGCTTCATGGATGGCCTTGACAGCTCTGTCTTCAGCGGGACAAACAGGGATACGTGGAGACTGAGGATGTATTTCAAGCCATCGGATGTGGTGGATTTCCTGATAAAACGCGGAGTAACGCATGAGGCGTTCTACAGGCGGTAAATCTTAACGCTGCATTAACAGCCATTGATATTACCCCCCAATTATGCATATAATTATATAATAAATTTAATTTATACCTTGACGTTGCATACCGGTCGTGGAACCATGAAGAAATTCATCTTTATTCTCAACAGAAATCCCCGGTTTAGGTTATAATAATTCATTCAAACACCCACTTTCATAAGGGGAGATTAACAGAGGCAATATTATGAAAAAGAACAGGAAGGCGGCTCTCATTCCCTTAATCCTCTCTCAAGAGAAGGATGCGTTTGACCGATAAGATAGTGTAACCGGCAAACCGGCATGAGTTGTTAATTTTAATCAGAATATAGATCCGGGGGCAGGACGCAAGTGTGGACTGCCTTTGTGGAGATGACGTATGGCGAAAAAGAAGCTGGGCGAAATCCTCATTGAAGAAGGTCTGATTTCTGAAGAACAGCTCGAACATGCCCTTGCTGTCCAGAAAGGCAAAAACAAGAAGCTCGGCAAGGTACTCATTGAACTTGGCTATATAAACGAGATGCAGGTCGCCGAGACCCTGACAAAACAGCTCTCCCTGCAGATGGTGGACTGTAATGACTACTCTCCCTCCAGCGAGGTGCTTGCGCTTGTGCCCAGGGAAACGGCCGAGCGTAAGCTCGTTCTCCCACTTGAGCTTAAAGGCAAGGTACTTACACTCGCAATGGCCAATCCCCTTGACTGGGAGACCATAGAGGACATCTCTTTTGAGACGGGGTTGAAGCTGAGCGTCGCCATTTCCTCGGAAAACAATATCCTCAACGCTATTGAAAACTTTTACGGCTCCTCGGAGGCCACGTGGGACGTGCTGAAGGAGCTGCCTTCATATGATGAAGTTGAATTCATCAAAGAAAAGGTTGAAGACGACACCCAGCACGTCAGCCTCCAGTCCATGTACAAAAACAGCGAGGCACCTCCTATCATCAGGCTGGTCACAATGGTTATAGCCGATGCCGTAAAATGCAATGCAAGCGATATTCATATTGAACCGAGGGAAAAATATGTTCAGGTCCGTTACAGGATTGACGGCGCACTCAAGAATATACAGAGCTATCCGAAGCAGATACAGGATGCGGTCATATCAAGGATAAAGATCATATCAAACCTCGATATAACAAACAAAAGGTTTCCGCAGGACGGCAGGAGCGCCTTACGGCTTGAGAATAAGAGTGTGGACCTGAGGATATCGACACTGCCGTCGGTTTACGGTGAAAAGGTCGTCATAAGGCTGCTCGATCCGACCACAGGCCTGATCCCTCTCAGCCAGCTCGGCATTGCCGAACATGTACTGAATCCCCTCATGGAGATATTCACCCAGCCTCAGGGCATGCTCCTGGTGACAGGTCCTACCGGAAGCGGAAAGACGACGACCCTGTATTCCATCCTGCAGCAGGTCAAGGATGAGACAAAGAACATTATCACCCTTGAGGACCCTGTGGAATATAAGCTTTCTGAGATCACACAGGTGGGGATTAATGACAGCATTGGTTTTACATTTGCAAATGCGCTCCGCTCCGTGCTCAGGCAGGACCCTGATATAGTCATGGTCGGTGAGATCAGAGACCTCGATACCGCTGAAATCGGGGCAAGGGCCGCGCTTACGGGACACCTCGTATTAAGCACCCTGCACACCAATGACACGGTCTCCACCATCTCGCGGCTGATAGATATAGGCCTGGAGCCCTTCCTGGTCACATCCGCTGTTTCGGGGGTCATTGCGCAGAGGCTGATAAGAAAGATATGCCCCAACTGCAAGACGAGGATTCCGCCACCTGAAGAAGCAGCCAAATTCAACCTTCCTCCGGTAAAGGAGTTTTACAAGGGAAGGGGCTGCAACAAGTGCAACAACACGGGGTATAAAGGCAGGATCGGCATATACGAATTATTGAGGATGAATACAAAGCTCAAGCGCCTGATATCAAAAGACTACACGGAAGACGAACTCTGGGAATGCGCAATGGAATCCGGCACCCGGACAATGTTTGAAGACGCCTGGTCCAAGATACAGGAAGGCATCACGACTTTTGAAGAAGTCATATCCAAGATTCCCTATCTGGAGATTCTCTCGAAAAGAAGAAGCAGCACCGTCAATCAGGTTATAAAGGCACTCTGAAACATCTCCCCGGTTTACAGATTCAGACCGCAAGCCTCCCCGGTTGGGGTGTCTTTATGAAATGTACATACTGAAGGTCACCGCTTGCGGCCTTTTCTTTGAGGCCGCCGAGGGGTATCCTGTTTTTTATCAGGTTCACGTATATCCCTGCATTCCGCACATCACCGATGAATAAAGCCCCCTCAAGCCGGTCCCCCCGAAAAACCAGCCTCCTGTATCTGCCGGGCCTGTCGTCAGTGACAGTCTCATGTCCCTCTTCCACGGGTTCAATGATTCCCGCTGATACCAGCGGAATACCTGCAATATCCGCAGCGTTCATCACAGGGAGAAACCCCTCGAATTTTATCCTGTCACCGGCCATGTTCGACCCTGCAATACGCCCCATCTCCTCTGCATTGCTCCAGAGGCCGCTTACACACGGCCTGCCGGTCAGCAGGTCCCTGAATTCCACAACATCTCCGGCGGCATAGATACCGGGTACGTTTGTCTCAAGTGTTTCACCGACAAGGATTCCACGGCCGGTTTTTATACCTGAATCCCTGAATGCTTCGATATCCGGCCTCACCCCTGCGGCCACCACCACGAGGCCCGCCTCTGTTGTACTGCCGGATTCAAGTCTGACCGTGATCCTGCCGCTGTCATGTGTTATCCGCGAAACGGGGCTGCCGGTCATTATCTTTATGCCCCTGCGGGCAAGCGCCTCTGAGACAATCTCCGCTCCCCTTGCGTCAAGCCTCCGGGAAAGTATCTGCCCGAGCTGTTCGATTATTATAACCTCTATCCCCCGCCTGATCAGTGCCAGGGCCGCCTTTATGCCCACAAAGCCGCCGCCTATTACAGCGGCCTTTTTTACTCCCTGCACGGCCGCGTTGATACGGAGGGCGTCATCAACCGTCCTTAAAGTATATATACCCGGACCGCTGATACCCTCAATACCCGGGATAACCGGCCGGCTGCCTGTGGCGATGAGGAGTTTATCAAACCCGGGCCTCTTGCCTGAGGCAAGCACCACATCCCGTTCCTGCAGGGCCACGCGGACCACCCTGTCCTGCAGGAGATTAATCTTATATTCACTTATGGGGTCTTCAGCATACGTGACATCCGCATCGCCTTTTTCAATTAAAAGAGGAATCAGAGGCCTGTAGTACGGGCATGTTTTTTCAGCCGAGATCATGGTGATCTCAGCCTGCGCGTCCCTCCGGCGTACGGCCTTTGCAGCGGTTATCCCTGCAATGCCTCCACCTATGATAATATAGTTCATGGCGTATCCTCCGTTTACCTTACAGTGGCATAAAATACCGCTGGCGGGGCAGACTCCTCAGCCCCCGGATTCGGCACGTACCGCCTTTTGCCTCCTGTCTGCCGCCACCTCTTCAGGCTCGGCCATGACCAGGGCGCGCGTGGGACAGGCATTCACACAGGCGGGCACATCAAGCCTGTGGCAGCGGTCGCATTTGACTGCAATGTGTTTTTCCCTGTCCCTTGTTATAACACCGAAGGGGCAGAGCATAATGCATGTCCAGCAGCCGATGCACCGTTCCTTTCTTCTCCTTACAAAGCCGTGATCATCCCTGTACAGACAGCCGCTTATGCATGCCCTCAGGCACGGCGCATCCTCACAGTGACGGCATATCACGGGCATCCTTATGCCTTCCGCGGCCTCGACAAACAGCCTCTTCATGGGAGGGGGGCTCTGAAGGACCGCGGAAAACAATGTCTTATCCGCCGAGTGCTGGACCGCGCAGGCTGTCTCGCAGCCCTTGCAGGCCATGCACCTGTCGGGTCTTACGAATATCTGTTTCATTGCAGCCTCCTTACGAGCCGAGACCGAGGCCCCTGCGTCTTTCGCCGAGCACGGAGAGGAGTTTCTCCGCTGCCTTCAGAGGGTCGGTCTCAACAATAAAATAGCCGCCGAACAGTTCCTTTGCCGTGGATGTCAGCACCTCGGTGACGGTCCTGCTGCCGAGGACGGGCGGCACAATACCGAGATGAGTGGGAAGCCCTGCTGCAACCGCCCATGTGCCGATGGCAACGGCCTTTTCAGTCACCGGCTCCGGCGCCGAGGCGACAACAGGGAGCATATTCAGGTCGACCCCGAGCTTATCCGCGATAGCCACTGCAATATCCGCCGCCCTTGAGTTGTCTACACACGAACCCATATGCAACACGAGCGGCAGCGGGCCGTTAAGTCCCGCCGCCTGACCTACCGCCGTAAGGACGGCCTTCAGCCCGTCCCCGGCATATTTTTCAGTCGCCTCCGGGGTCATAAAGCCGTGTCTTGCAAACGCCCCCGAGGCGCAGCCTGTGGCAAGGATGAGTACATTGTTTTTTACAAGCTCGGTTATCATGGCCGTGTAATTGGCATCCTGGGTGATCTTGACATTGTTGCATCCTGCAAAAAGGCATACGCCGTAGATATTGCCTGAGGCAATGTTGTCCGTAATGGGTTTGAGGGGGTCGTCCTTGTCTACAAGCGAAAGCGCCGAAAGAATCGCTTCGGTTGAAAACCCGGCAAAGGCCGCGCTCGATATACCGGGTATGTTTATCCTTGCAGGGTCCCTTTTTTTGAATGCATCCGTCGCTGCCCTGATAATCTCTTTTGCGCAGTCCCGCGCTCCGGCCTCTGAAAACCCGATATGCAGGGCATTCGGAATCTTTGCAATCGGCATGGTTGTTATCAACTGCGTATGATAGCATTCGGCGGCCCCTGCAAGCGCGGGCATTATGCACTGGTAATCAACAACCATCGCATCCAGCGCGCCTGTCAGTATTGCCGTCTCCTGCGAGACCGAGCTTGTGGCCAGCGGAATCCTGTGCCGCATCATGACTTCATTGCCGGTGCAGCAGACACCCACTATGTTTATACCGCCTGATGCACCGGCTGCCACTGCAAGCTCATTCATTTCCTGTTCGCCGGCAACCTGTACGATTATGTCGCTTAAAAGGGGGTTATGCCCGTGAAGGGCGATGTTTACCGAATCACTCTTTATTACACCGAGGTTTGCACGGGTCACTACAGGCTGCGGAGTCCCGAACAGTATGTCCGCAATGTCGGTCGCCATGTGACAGGCCGCATAATCCGCAAGCGCGCATTTCACGGCCCCGAGCAGTATGTTTACAGGGTCGGCATCAACACCGTAGGTGGTCCTGTGCATTGACTCGGCCACTGTGCTGTCTATCCCCTGGGGTACTACCCCGAGCTTCAGAAATGTCTCGACACGCCCCTTTGTGACAGTCGTCGCCGCCCATACGAGGGGGGATTCCTTTTCTGAAAATTCCTGAAGCGCCTTTTCAGCAACATCAACGGCTATCTCCCGTGCCTCCCTGCCCTCTGTTTTTATCCCTATCCTGCCCGCAACCGCCCTTAACTTCGCCTCATCCTTCAGGGGATAATCCCCGGCCTCCCCTTTCGCCGACTTCAGGAGGGTATGGGCGAGGTGCTTTGCATGCCCGCCGTGTGATGCAGCGCCCGCTGCAATCGCCCTTGAGAGCCCCCTTGCAACCATTACGTCCGCATCCGCGCCGCATACACCCGTGCGCGCTCCTTCGCCGAAGGGGTCTATCCTGCACGGCCCCTGCAGGCAGTGCCGGCAGCAGAGCCCTGTCTCGCCGAAGCCGCACTGCGGCACCTGTGCCTGATACCTGTCCCACACGGTTTCAATCCCGGCCTTGCGGGCTTCACCTATTGCCGACAGTGTTGCGCTGTCGGTTGATTTCCCTTGATCAGACATTCCCAAACACCTCCCTGATATTTGTCCTGCGATTATCTTATCCTTAACAGTGGCACCAAAACATCGCCTGCGGGGCAGAAGGGCCTGCCGGAAAAGCTTTATCTGCGATTCCTTCAGTGCTAACAGCTCAGCCCCCTCCCCCTAACCCCCTCCCAATGGGAGGGGGGACTTGTTTCTTTCTGCACCCTGCACCCTATTCTGTTCAGAAAAAATCTTTTGTGATTCCGGGCCGTTGTGGTAAAAGTTTAATCAAACATCAGGGGAATTGTAAACCCTCGGTCTTTCACTGTTTGCGGAGTAACGCCCCAGGACCGCCCTGATTTTCACTCCGCGCCGCGGGGCCTGCGGCGGCATTATTGACAGAGAGCATGCAATCGTTTAAGCTAATAAAAATGCTTGAATTTTCATTAAAAAAATTCCATTTTGTCAATTACTTACTTGGTGTACTTATATTAATTTCGGTTCTGCTGTTGATACGGAGCATAGTCAGTGTTTCTTTTTCAAAAAAAGAACTGCCTGTTATTGAAAAAAAATCATCCCGCGCCGCGGCACCCGGCAAAAAGGACATCATGTATTATGCAACCATCCTTGAGAAAAATCCCTTCGGCCGGCCCATGAAGCTCCGTCCCATTGCAGTGTCAACGGATACAAAAAAGCCGTACGGCCCGCTGAAAGACCTTGTGCTTGTGGGCACGGCGGTCGGGCCCGGCAACCGCAGCTATGCCGTTTTTGAGGACAAGTCTTCATCAGGCAAACAGGAGGTCTTTGCGTACGGTGAACAGGTCTTCAACTACGGCATAATCACCAGGATCGGATGGTCGAGCGTTGAACTGCAGAGGGATTCCGCTGTTTATACCCTGACAATACCCTTTGAGAATCTGAATTCCGCTCCGCCGGTACGCCGCCGGCAGCCGCGGAAGTCGAGGCGGACAAAGGCGTCCTTTGCCAGGAAGGTGGGCGAGAGGGAATATATCCTTGACAGCACCAAGGTACAGCAGTCCCTTGAGAATCCCGAAAAGATACTGACGGATGCACGGCTCCTGCCCAATTTCAAAGACGGCAGGCAGGAGGGGTTTTCCATCAGCGAAGTTGTACCCGGGGGCCTGTATCACAGCCTCGGGCTGAGAAACGGCGATATACTCTTAAGAATAAACGGCCTTAAAATATCAAACCCGGAGGTTGCCATCCAGGCAATGTCGGCACTGAAGGGCATGAATAAAATCAATCTTGATA